>JAFVPG010000304.1 GCA_017505415.1 Lentisphaeria bacterium
CAATCAAACATTCCGCCGAAAAACAGCCTGACACCACCCAGCCGCTGACACTCACGCGCCAGCGTCACAAAACGGGGATGGATATCCCCCGCCGGGGTCGCAAGGGGGGCGGCGTAAGCCCCCTTGCAAAAAAAATCAGTCAATGTTTAGTACAGAGCCTTTTGAATTACTTTTGAAATTACCTCTTTGGATAAGGATTCTCAAAATTCAAATATGATGACAGTAAAACTGAACGCACCACCATCAAGGCTGATTGACACACTCAATCTTGACTGAATGGAGTATTTACCTTTTTATTTTCCTGCAGTTTGCGGAGATACGACGTTATTTATTTTCTTTTGCGAAATATTTGAGGAGTTCTTCGCAAATGAGTCTGCCGCCTTCTTCGCTCAAATGAACACCGTCGCCGACATACAGATCTTTAAGCGGGGTGTAATTGCGCATGGGAGTGAGTATGTCAATGTAGTCAAAATTGTTTTCTTTACAGAATTTGCGATTGCCCTGATCGTATGCATCGACAAATTTCTTTTTGCCGTAGAATGCAACTTTTCTTCCTTTTGCAAGATGATCATCGAACAGTGCCTCATTTGAGGGGGAGGGGGAGAGGAGGACGATTTTTGCTTTCGGGCATTTTTCTTTCAGGCGTTTGACCATGAGAGAAAGATATTTCTGCTGTTCATCGGGAGTTGTTTCGGGAATTTCATATTTGGTGGCAGGCATGCAGCGAGTATCATTCTGTCCCATAAAGATGAATATATAATCATATTCATTTTTGAAAATTCCGTCATACATATATTGGCGGTAAACCCATTTATTCAGATGATTCAATTCAACTTCCATACGGTTTGAGGCGCGTTCACAGAAATCGCCGCCGACACCGGCATTGTGGAAAGTGAATTTGCCGGGATTGTATTTATTGAGCCAGAAACTTAAACGGTCGATATAGTTGTATCCGCGATAGTAGTCGGAGAGAGAATCACCGAGCATAAGCATACGGACCGGTTTTTTGAGTTTTATTTTTGAAGCTATGGCATCAGTTTGTTCGAGTTCTTTTTGAGATATGACTTTTACATAATTTTTTACCCCGATGCCTTTGATTGAGGCACAGATATGAGTTGTACCGGGGAGATATTCGGCAGCTGGGATGGTTATTTTGCCGTTAGCATCGCTTTTGATTTTTTCTGAAGTGGTTTTGCTTCCGTTGATTTTGATGATATTTACGTCAGCATTTTTGAGAGAAGTTGTAAAGATCACAGGCGCTGCGAGTGCTTTTTCTTTTATTATTTGAAGTGGAGTTATAGCAGTGATTTTTATTGAATTGTCGATATTTTTTTCAAGTTTGACAGATTCGATATATGCGGTACCTTCACCGTCGACCTGCACAAAAGTATAGATACGGTCATAATATTTTTCAACGGTGAATTTGAATTTGACTTCTTTGGCAGTTTCAGAAAGTTCGATGGGGGCAGCATTGGCAACTGTCGGTGCGCCGGTGCCGTTGGGCGGATATTTCAGGAGGCCGATGAAAAATTTGCCTTTGCCGCGAACTCTGGCGGTGGCGACAAGTTCAGATTCCGGGAGAAAAAGTTCTTTGCTGCTGAATGGCGCAAATGCTCTGCCGAAATGGCGGCCGTTTTTAGCACTTGAAGTAAGTTCAAGGACTTTTTTGCCGTCGACAGTGATGACTTTTGCTTTGCCGCCCCAGTAAGACTGGTCACGGTACGAGCTGATTCCGGAATAGAGTTTTATGACTGGAGCAGGCGCAGCTTTTGCAGTTTTTGCGGCTTTTTTCTGTGGAGTCAGTACGGAAAGTTTGATTGCAGGATCATTTGATTTTTCAAAATTGAAAGATTCGATATAAGCGATACCTTCGCCATCAACCTGCAAGAAGGGATAGACCCGGTTGTAATCTTTTTCCATTTCAAAGGCAAAAGTTACTTTTTGGGTATTTTCTGAAAGAGCAACAGAATCCACAAAAACAGTTACCGGCATGCCTGAATTTTTTTGATATTTCAAAATACCGATAAAAAATTTACCTTTGCCGCGGACTTCTGCGGTGGCAACTACTTTTTCGGATTTTTTGAATGCATCTTTGGAGTAGCAGGGCAGAAAAGCACGACCGAAGTGGCGACTGCCTCTGACACTTGAAGTAAGTTCGAGAACTTTTTTTCCGTTCTGTTCAATAATTTTTGCTTTACCGCCCCAGTAAGGCTGGTCACGGAATCCGTTAAGCCCGGATGCGATAGGTGCTGCGTATGCAATACTTGAGATTGCAAGCATTACCGAAAAAAAACTGATTTTTTTCATTTTTACTCCTTTTTTTAGGTTATTTGTTTCAGAATTTTATCTGTTTGAAAACATTCTCTGCATCAGCTGTCCATTTTGAATTGTCCTGCTGACGGAAAAAAGCTGTTTTTGCTTCGTATGATATTACATGTCCGGCGGGAAGGGATGCAATTAAATAGTCGCAGAGATAATCTTTGCGGTACTGAGGACGGTCCCAGATGAAACGCATCATGTTTTTTGTTCCTTTGACATTTTTGAAAGCGGTTGCCGCACCGTAACCTGATTTGCTGTCATACCATGCACTGAATGGGGCAAATTTGCGGTTTGGGAATGAATTATCAGATTTGAAAGAAAAATTCTTAGCAGTACCATCGGCATATTTTACATATAAGTTTGTGAAGCGCGGGCTCCATGGATGCATGAAAAAATAGAGATGATGCAGTTTCATTTTTTCAGTTGAAACAGTTTCAATAAATTCGTAAATGATATTATTTTCAATATTTATGATATATTTTACATTGAGAGTCAGTATTTTTGAAACTTTTTCGACTCTGATATTTTTTCCCTGAACAGTAATATCTTTCTGCGGCAATACTTCTTTGCCGTCAGCAAAAATTTTGAGAGATACAAGCTGTTCGGCAAATCCTGTTTCATCATGCCCTGACCCGACACCGATTTTCCAGTTGTCCGGGCGGCATACCATACCGTAATGAGCGTGAGGATAATCGACGCAGAGCAATTCTCCCTGATATTCAATACGGTTCATGTTCCAGCGTTTTTTTCCATCGAGTCTGACAGAAACTTCACCTGATTTCAAGGTGATTGACTGCGGGATTGCAGCACTGAGAATTGCCGCCGCAAACAGTAATGAACAACTGAAGAGATTTTTCATTTTCATGCTGCCTTTTATTTTGTGTTTTTCATGTATTTATTAAAAATTTCAGCAAGTTCACCGTCGCTTAAACGGCGGTTGTAAACAGTGTATTCATCAAGGAGAAATTGACGGTCCATCGCATAGCCGACGGAGAAATGTTCATAGGGAAAAGCATCATCGGTCAAATCAAAATCAATTTGATAAGTTTTGCCGGGCAGGTTGTCCATATTCACACGGAGCTGTCCGGGCGCCCATGAAAAAGCAATCATGTGCCACTTGCCGCATTCTGCTTCACCGCCGGGCATTTTAGCAAAAAATGTTTTGTTTTTGAATTTTTGGCTGTACATGAACATTATGTGAAGTTCACGACTGCAGGGACAGACATTTTTGGGCCATCCGGGAACTTGCAAGCCGAAAAAACCTTTGCCGGATTCAATACCGGTAAAGAAAATACGGTTGCCCGGAGTTGTTTTCCAGTCGATTCCTTTGAAAAAGAAAAGCAAAGTACCGGGACGGTTGAAAGTGATATTATCTTTGCGAGCATAGCGGATATTTGCGCCGTTTTTGCCACAGACAAGAGCTTTGCCTCTGATTCCGTTTGAGAAGTTGAGTTTGCCGAGGATAGCTTTCGGTTTTTCGATACCTTCGGAAATGTCAGCATCGGGAGTTGCAGTATCAAATGATGCATAGAAGCTGACTGCATCTTCAAATTCCGGATAATATATTTTGTCACCGGCAAATACAAATGCCGCAAACAATGCAATTATAAATGAAAGAATTTTTTTCATATTTACCTCTTATTTATTGACTTTAATGAGTCTGAAATCATGTTTTTTCAGCTTGAATGAGACAGATTTGCCGTCGGTGGAAGACATGGCTTTACCGTTTTCAAAGTCCTCAATTCTGCTGAATTTATCGGCAAATTCAAGTTTGACATCACCGGCATAACCGAAACTTGAAACGCAGAAAACTTTGCTGCCGTCAACATTGTGATATTCACTGATACGGACATCTGCGGAAGTTTTGACTGCGCCTGAAGGTGCATAGCAGGGATAAACTTTTACCTTGTCAGTGCCGTAACCGTAATTTTTTAATTTTCTTTGAGTTACGAAATAGACATTTGCCAAGCCGCCTGCATTCATAACTGAATTTATATCATAAGCAAGAACTGTCGCAAGGAATGTGCGGCTTGTCCAGCTGATATTATTTCCGGTGATTTGAATGAGAACTTCGGGAATTGAACCGGACTGAATACCGATGGCACTGATTTTCAGCCAGTCTTCAGTGAAGCGTTCCTGAAAATCGGTACTGCCGTAATTCGCTTCACAATCCAGTGTGACACCGCCGAGAGAAGTAAACGGAATCAAGTTGGTATTGGTCATGTGCAGGACGAAAATCGGACGGCCGTCAAAGAAAGTTTTGCCCTCTTTGTACAGCAAGGTTGCCGTGCGTTTAATCAAATTACGCATATCAAAAATGTCAAAATACGGCTGAACTTTGCCGGACGGAAGCTGATAAGCCGGGCCCATCATGACATTCGGGGTAGTCCAGTCACGGATATTGTCGTAATAAACACCGTCCAAACCGGCATCAAGCAGTTTTTTGATACAGTCAAGCAGATAATCCTGATAACTTTCAACCGGGGAGTTATTGTAATCATCTTCATTGTTTGCACGGAATTCGGAGCAGAACCACTCATCCATGAAAACTCTGTATTCGGGCCAGCGGAGCATGGTTGCCCGTGAGTTCATATAAGGCACAAGGAAATTACTGTTATTGGCATAATTCAAACCGCGCAGCAAATGACGCTCAAATGTTGCAAGGTGGTCGTTTGCAACACTTTTGCAGTTTTTCGCCATGTAATCTTTGACAAATTTTTTCTGCCATTCATTATCGCCTTTTTTGTTTTTCTCTTTTTTAAGAGCGTTGATAAATGAATAATCGTGATTGATCGGGAAGAAATCATAACCGTAACTTGCCCAGCACATACCGCCTGCAAGAGTGGAAGTCACAACAGTATTGGGCATACGGATCCTGCCGCTGTATTGGCGGGCTTCATTGGGCAGCAGACGGGTCGGAGTTGATTGGAAACCGAAAACTATTTCAAACGGTTTTTTGCGAACAACGGGTTTGTCAATAAAGTTGATACGCAAAGTAACAACGCCGTTTTTGCGGAAAATCTGCGCCATCGGCTTTTTGTCATTTCTGCTCCAGTTTTTGTCGCTTTCTGCGAAAAATGCCAAACCTTCACCCAGAGTTCCGAGCCAGATATAGGGACGGAAATTATTGGAAACAGAAGCGTGAAGTTTGCCCATGGCAGAATTCCATATTTCGCCGTCTTTGGTCGGGAGTGTGTTGGCAAAATTGTATTTCATAGCATTGCAGGTGGAATGGATTTGAGATGCAAATTTGCCGTTGAGCGGAATATCCAGTGTCATGGATTTGAAGTCAAATGAATTTTCCGGCTCGACAGTGAGCGTGGTTTTGATAAAGTTGTCAAATTCAAACTCATTTTTGACTTTGAAATTAACATTGGCAAGAGTAAGATTTGAAATGCTGATTCCGAGGTCATCGGATTTTTCCAGCCATTTGAAATTTTTCTGTACAGGCTTTTTGCCGTTGACGGTCAGAGTGATAGGTGAAGCCAGAAGTTTTTCTGCCTTGCCGACTTTGATTGCAGACAGAAATCCGTTGTTCAAAGTGTATTCAGCAAGCAGAGTTTTGACTTTGCTGTTATTGTAAATCAAAGGTTTGTATGGGGGGAGAACCACACGGTCTTTGCCGAGTTTATTATGTTCCCATGCAAACTTTTCAAACTCAAATTTTTCTTTGTAAGTATTTACTTTGCCGTCATTGTTTTTTACTTCGACAACGACGAAATAGTTGCCTTTTTTGCTTAAATCAAGCGGCAGTTCACAGTCAAATCCAATATTGGGGATGCTGTTCATTTTGAGTTTGCCGCCCATGGCTTTGCCTTTTGCATCGGTAATAAATGCTGTTGCAGAAGCAACCTTGCGCATATCGTAAGGAACGCCGGAGTTGCCGAGACGGACACGAACTTTAGTCAAATAGGGATAAACGCCGAATTCAAGAGAACTTGAATTTTTGGCATCGGGAGCTATCCAGCGTTTTTCGGGCGGATTCTGCCAGAAGAAGTTGCGCTGATAAATAATTTCATTTTTGCTGTTGTAAAAAATTGCTTTGAGGTCAAAATTCACACGTGATTTTTCGGTAAATTTAATTTCAATGTCCTGACTTTTGCCGGGGGCAAGTGTTATGACACCGTCTTTTCCCCTGGGTGCAGCTTCGGAAACGACAGAGATTGAATATTTGACTTTTTGAGTTGTTGAAGTCGGATTATCAACGGTAAATTTTATATTATTTTCGCCTTTGAGATAATTGTCACCGAGAGTGCGGAAACGGACAGACGGAGTATTTTTGACGAATACAACGTCATTCATTTCGTTTGGATTGACGAAAATCATGGTACGGTTGAGTGCGGTTTGCAAAGACGGATTACGCCATGTACGGGCGAACTGCATTTTCCATTTTGAAATGGGCTGCAGAGATTTTATATTTATGTCTTTGAGGGGGATTGCGACTTCGATGGTCCAGTATTTTTTGTCAAAACCGGATTTGATTTTTAAATCCGGAGTCCAGTTTTTGAGCTTAGAAGTTGTGACGCCGCCGTTGATAATGGGATATTTGAAATCGTATGTACGGTCGGCTGAATTGGCAATCAAGTGATAAACTGCATCGCCAACGGGAGAAACAAAGAGAAATTCAACTGAATCGTCCACAAAAATTTTGCTGTCACGGCGTTTGTAACGTGCCTTCAGTTTTACGTTTGAGTCTGCATCGGGCATTTCTGTCTGCATGGCAAAGTACAAATATTTGCTGTCCAATGCAGTGAAAACTCTGCCCTGACGGGAAGCAAGAAAATTGTTGTTATGTTTGAGCAACCCGAAATTTTCAAAACTTCCGGTATATTCATTTTTTGAAATTTTTCCGTCGATTACGGGAGCTTTGCGGGCAAAATTCGCTTTGGCAATGCTCTTTTGAGGAGAAAATTCAACTTTGGTATCTGCACAAAAGCTTGTTGCTAAAATTCCATATAAGCCGATCATTGGTAATATTTTGCTGAACTGCATTTGTTTCTCCAACCAGAATTAAAGGTTATAACCGGCACTGTAAATCGGAAATTTTTTTCTGCCCGCAGAACCGCTATTATTATCTACATGAGGAAGACTTTGTCTTGTTCTTGATTCAACGTGACCGTCCCAAAAAAGAATGTTTCCTTGACCTTGATGACGAACATAGTCAAGACCACTGTTAAACCAAGCATGTCTGGGGGTTCCTTGCCCTAAGAATTTAGCTGCACTTCCATATTCTGCGGGAACTTGCGGAGCATTTGCTGGAGAATCTTGTGTGTATTGACATGTTTCAAGCATCATCAACCCTGAAGAAGGCATCGTTATTTTTGTAATTTTGGGTAATTTTGTAAAATCGACACCATTGGTCCCATCAAGAGTGTAAACATTGGCATTGACACCCCAATTATAGGGATCTGTGCTTTTTTCATATCGCACTGCAGGGCAAAGATATTTTCCCATCTCCTCTCGTCCATCCCATTTTTGATACGCTAATCCGAGACGTTGAACAATTGTTATCCAAAAGCATGCTTTCAGGTCTTCATCATTAATTAAGTATGAATTATCTGTATTAAGTTTATATGGCATTGCATAATCATCATATGAATCGGCATACAAAACGTTAGCCGTTCCGGCAGTTTTCATATTTGCGACACAGTTGGCAAGTTTGGCTCTGGCACGTGCTTTGTTGAGTGCGGGGAGCAGCATACCGGCGAGAATTGCGATGATGGCGATGACTACCAGCAGTTCGATCAATGTGAAGCAACTTCCGATAGTATACATTTTTGCATGTTGTTTGTGGTTGTTTTTCATTTTTTTTATCCTTTCTGTTAGGGTTAGTGTTTCATACTTGTCAGACTTGTCTGACCTGTCTGACAGGTCAGATTTTGTCATTTTTCAACTTCCTATAATGTATATTATGTCATGACATTGAATAATATTCATCATTTTTCAGTCCTGTATTTTTGTTAATGTTTTAAATTTCGTAAAAAATAAAATCACCTGACAAAAGTTTATTATTATTTCATATTGAAAACTTTGTCGGCAACATTGTAATAACACTCCCAGTCTTTGGCGGTGACAGCATGTTTACCTTCACGGAGATTGTAAAAAAGTTTTTCACAGCCGAGAGTTTGCGGTGTTGTCGGCATTGTATCAGCACCAAGTCCTTTCTGACCGTAAAGTTTCCAGATGTATTCTGCATTGAATGTTGACAGAAATTCACCTTCCGGGTCGGCGTGGAGATCTTCGGTGGCACTTGCAACACACAGCGCACGGGGAGCTATCAAAGCAAGGTACATGTGCTGGTCGAAGGGGAGCGTTTCCGGACTGTCGACATACCATGCAAGTTTGCCGCAATACCACATACGATGAAACCAGTATGAAATCGGCAATGTTTCGCCGATGTTGCGGCGGGTGAGTTTCGCTCCGGCATTGCCTGAATTATTGGAAATTACAAGTTTGAAACGCTGGTCGCATGCTCCGGCAAAAAGGGCGGTTTTTCCCAAACGTGAATGCCCGATGACGGCGGCACGTTTTGCGTCAACGAGAGGTTCTTTTTCCAGCGCGTCAAGAATGCGTGACATTCCCCACGCCCATGCACCGATAATTCCGACGGGGCGGGTCCATTTTTCGACCTGGGCTTCATGGTAAGAAACTTCATAATCCATGCGCAAGTCTTTTTCGTCATAGAAAAGCGTGAAAGGACTTATTTTGATTCCTGTCCAGTAGTCGGGGCATACATCCCAGTAGCAGGCAGTAGCGACGGCATAACCGCGTTTTATTGCTTCACGGAAATTCCATGTATGATTATCGAACTGACCGCGTTTATATTTTGAAAGCGGCGAAAATTTGCGTTCCATTGTACTGAATTCCATACCGCGCGAAATTTTAACCGACGGTTCTTTGGTATAAGCATGATTGCCTGAAAAGTTCAAGCCGATAAAAACCGGCGGCGGAGTTTTTGTATTTTTCGGCACTGCAAGCATGGTGTCAAAGTGAAATTTTTTACCGTTTTTCATACGGCAGTGAATGCGGAACTCTTTCAAAATGGCAGTTCCTTCAAACGCATCATTGACCTGAGTGAGAAGTTCGACATCCAGAAAATCGGGGGCAGGGGGCATTTCGCCGTAAAAACATTCTTTGACTTGCTGCAGGATGCGCGGGCGTTCAATTTCTTCCCATTCTTTGACGTTTTTTGAGGTGAATTGAGGCAAAGTATAGGGCTGAATTTGGTTTTTATCACGGTTGTAATATTTGTATATGACGGCTGCTGCGTAGGGTTGAGCAAATTGCAATGCCATCTCTGAGCGCTCTGTGTCGGGAGGCATACAATGTTCGGGATAAGTGTAATTTATTTGTTCAGTCATGGTACATCCTGTCAAAATGGTTATTATTGCCGCAGCAAAAATAATATATTTTTTCATTTTATGTCCTTACAGTTCATAAATTGTTGTTAATGTCTCAAATTTTGTGAAAAACAAAACTGTTTGACAAAAGTGTATCTGAATTTTATTTTTTGTAATTTCCCCCAAAAGTAACCAGATACGCAGTTATTTTAACATAAAAACATCAATTTGTCAAGCCGGAAATGTTTATTTTATGAACAAATCAGTGAAAAAACATCAGCTGCTTTTTAAATTAAGTGTCCCATACGGTCTTTTTTGGTTTTCAGATAGAAAGCGTTTTCTTCAATCGGTTCAATGACCAGCGGAACACGTTCTGTGACAGTAAGTCCGAAACCGTCAAGTCCGATGATTTTGCGTGGATTATTAGTCAGAAGACGCATTGATTTTACTCCGAGATCATTGAGAATTTGCGCTCCGATGCCGTAATCACGCAAGTCGGCATCAAAACCGAGTTTCACATTGGCATCAACGGTATCACAGCCGTCATCCTGAAGTTTGTAAGCACCGATTTTATTGAAAATGCCGATGCCTCTGCCTTCCTGACGCAGATAAACGAGAACGCCTGAACCGTTTTCGGCAATCCGGCGAAGTGCGGCGTGCAGTTGCGGACCGCAGTCGCAGCGCAGAGAACCGAAAACATCACCGGTCATACATTCACTGTGAACACGAACCATAACATTTTCTTTATTTTTTACATCTCCGCAAACGAGAGCGACGTGTTCCTGATTGTCGATTTTTGAACGGTATGCAGTGATTTTGAAATCTCCGTATTTAGTCGGAAGGTTGGCAGTTTCGCCGCGTTCAATAAGTTTTTCTGTGCGGCGGCGGTATTCAATTAAATCAGCCACAGTACACCATTTGAGATTGTGTTTTTTGCGGAATTCATTGAGCTGGGGCAGACGTGCCATGGTACCGTCATCATTCATGATTTCACAAATCACACCTGCAGGTGCCAGACCTGCCAGAGTGGCAAGGTCAACAGCCGCTTCAGTGTGACCGGTACGGCGGAGAACGCCGCCCGGACGTGCGATAAGCGGGAAAAGATGTCCGGGGGTAATGAAATCACTTATGGTATTTTCCGGATCAAGCAATTCTTTGACAGTCTGCGCACGGTCAAATGCAGAAATGCCGGTAGTTGTTCCTTTTTTGGCATCGACACTCTGGGTGAAAGCGGTTCCGAAAGGGTCAC
This sequence comes from Lentisphaeria bacterium, assembly GCA_017505415.1. Lineage (GTDB taxonomy): Bacteria > Verrucomicrobiota > Lentisphaeria > Victivallales > Victivallaceae > RGIG5270. The sequence goes on from JAFVPG010000304.1 coordinate 10,909, forward strand.
TCATGGAGGCATTTGATTTCAAACCGAGTTTTGAGGCGATGGGTTCAGCAAGCGGCACGCAGATAAGCCCTCTGGCATGCTGTGCCATAAAGTTGATAGCTTCCGGGGTAGCAAAGGCGGCGGCAACTACAACATCACCCTCATTTTCACGGTTTTCATCATCAGTTACGATTATTTTTTCACCGTTGCGGAATGCTTCGATGACCTCTTCGATTTTATCAAATTCAAAATCCATAATATAAAAAAACTCCATATTGTATAAATGCATAAACTTAACAGTAATATATATGCTTTGTTGTTATTTTTCAAGTTTTTTCGTATAAAAAAAACGCTTTCAGCATATAAAATTTCTGAAAGCGCTTTGAATCTTGAATTTATGAATCAGGGCTGAAGCATTTCGATAGCATCAAGATAGATTTTTTTGATTACTTTTTTGGCCTCATCAGTTTCAACTTTGAGGCGGAATATCAGTTCAACTGTACCGTCAGCAGTAAGTTCGGCAAAGTGGTCGAGCCGGCGCTGTATCTCACAGCTTACATGAGCGTGAGCGTAACCGTTTTTTGAAATTTTCACTTTGCCGAGTGAATAACGGTGATATTTTCCGTCAAGGATGAGTTTTTTCGGAGTGATTGTAAGGTTTGTTGCTTTTTTGCTGTTTATGTCATAATAGCCGATACGGACTCCGCGGGCAATGGGGTCATTGACTTCGAGCATGAGAGCTGATTTATTGATTGCATCGTTGTCGGAGACTTTTTTGGTACGGTACTGCGGGAAGAGATCATTGCCGGAAACTCTGCCGAGGATTTTTTTGCCGGGAAATTCTGCTGACGGAGCATAACCGCTTTTGAGAATAGCGATGCTGTCAAGATAAATCTTTTTGATCATCTTTTTTGAAGCATCTGTTTCGGCTTTGATTCTGAATGCGATTTCAGCAGTTCCTGCCGGAGCGAACATGTCAAGGCGTTTCTGAAATTCAGTACTTACATGGACATGAGCGTAACCGTTATTGGAAATTTTGACTGCACCGAGTGAATACCAGTGGTATTTTCCGTCAAGAATCAGCATTTTCGGAGTCAGAGTGAGAAGTTTTGATTTTTTGGTATTGATGTCGTAATAACCGATACGGATACCGCGATTGACGGGGTCGTTGACATCACGAACGATGGCGCATTTATCCATTGCATCGTTGTCTTTGACTTTTTTGGTTTTGTATCTTGCCTGAAGGTCATCTCCTGAATAGCGGCAGATAATTTCACGTTCGGGGAAATCCTCCAGCGGATTGCTGTTGTAGTAGAGTATTGGTTTCGGACTGCCGGGAGGAAGCGGCTTGAGAGCGGCTACACCGTCAACATAAAGCATTTTTATGATTCCCGGATTTTTCTCATCGAGAACAGCTTTTATTTTGAAAGCGAGTTCGACTTTGTTGTTAGGCACTGCGCCGTACAAATCTTTGAGTTCACGCTGAATTTCCCAGCTGTGATGGATGTAGGCAAAACAGTCGGATGACAAAGTTACATCGCCGAGCAGATACCAGTGATATTTGCCGTCAAAACGGAAACTTTTGTACGGAATGGTAAGGGATTTGCTCTTTTTGTTCTTACGGTCGGAGAAGCCGAAAGTTACGCCTTTTTTGATGGGGTCATTGCCTTTGATGGTGATTGCAACGCCTGTATCGGCATCTTTATCGGGGAGGGGAGTCGCACGGTATTGTTTGGGGAATGCACTGCCTCTGAAATGACCGACTACTTCACGTCCTTCGAGTTCTGCGATCGGAGCAGTGCTGATCATTACACCGGAAATTTCTTTTTTGAATTTTGTAACGGCTTCTTTTGCTTTGTGATTGACAAAGTAATAAGGTGCAACAGCGGAGAAATCCTTGAGCGCGCGATCGCTGATTTCTTTATTGCCCAAACCGAGCATGATACGGACACGGTCAAATTGAATACGTTCACGGAGAATGCGGCGGGTAATATCGGCGTTGCCGTTGGCTTTGGCAAGAGCGGAGTTAAATAATTCTTCCGCTTTGTCAAAATAAGCACGGTTGAGATTTTTACGGCTGATCAAAGGATCAGTCATGTAACCTTTGATAGAGTTGTTTTCTGCTTTTATGAGCTGACGGACAGCTTCCATATCGGCAGCAGCTGCACCGTAATATGCAGTCGTAAAACGTTTGATTTCATTTTGAACATTCAAATCGGCATTATACATGAAACGCTGACCGATGAACATGCGTAAAGCGTGGAAACTTACAGCCATCGGCTCTTCAACTTCCGCAAAGACACATTCAAATTTGCCATTGTAGAATTTGTAGTTTTCGGCAATGGTTTCGCTGTTTTCGGTCAAAAATCCTGTGTCACGGTAGGTGATGAAATAATCCCAATTTGAAAGAGTGCCGTTTTTGCTCCAATCAAGTATTTCTTTGCGGGCGGCGGCATTTGAGGGATGGTTGATTGAACGCATAGTATCACGGATGGTGCGGGTGCCGACATTTGACCATTCCGGACCCATTTGAGCAAGACCGAGGTTGAGATTTTTGGCAAAGCGTGTGCCTGCAGGGGGCAAATCCTGAGTGTAAAGATAGACGCTGAATTTGATTCTGACATCGGGATAATCTTTAGCAATGGCGTCAGCAATTTCATTGGTAAAGTCAAGCGCAAGTGCGGTGTAATTGCCCATTTTTTTGACATTGGCAAGGCATTTTGCGCAGGCACAGGGATACCAGTTGTCATTGGCACTCATAGCGTAATAGCGGGCTGGTTTGCCGTATTCTGCAATATCCTGTTTGATAAAATCTTTGAGTTGTTTGATAAAAAGTTTGCGGACTTCGGGGTGAGAATAACAGACTTGTCCGGGACCTGATGAATTTATTGCACGGTCGCGTTTTTTTGTGCGGGCGTTGAGAGAAAAATATTCATCGGGCATGTTTTTCCAGTTTTTGGTGTAGTCGTAGAAAACATGGTTGGCTCGGGGACGGCCGTAAACAGGTTCCAACCCGAATGATTTCATTTTTGGAGTGATTTTTTCATTGAGGAAAAAATTCTGACGCTGACGCATGTTCCAGAGATAGCGTGACGGCTTGCCTGAAAAATAGGAGTAGGTGGAACGGTAATCAAAAGACGGTTTGCCCTGAATTTTGAAATTTTTGTCCCATGCAGGGATTTGAGTCGGACCGTAAGTTGAATATTCGTCAAGGAACATCACACCTGCAAGGCGTTCAAGAAGTTCAAATGCGCCGTAAATTACGCCGCGTTTGCCGCCGTTGATGATGATTTTCTGATTGTCAAGAGCCTGAAGTTTCCATTCTTCGGCAGCAAATTTATCTTTCGGGGCGAATTTTGTGTTTCCGAGATAGATTATTTTGCCGGAAACGTTGTCATTTTCGGAAGCAATTTTGACATCGGCAACTTTTTTGAGATGCAGAGCAAGTTCTGAAGCGGCAGTTTTTTCAACTTCCGACGGAGCAGACGGCAGTACGACGGTAATTGTTTCCGCATAGATGAATGCGGAAACCGCCAATATTAAAAGTGTAATGATTTTTTTCATTTATCAAACCTCATTTGTCGGGACGGAGCAAGTCATCGTAAGCATTGGTGGCTTCAAGTTTTTTGTATCCCCATGAGGCAGCATGTCCGTCAAAGAAGTTTATATTGGCACTGTTGCTGTGCGGAACACCGAGAGCACGGTAATATTGGTTCGGCACACCTCCGGTAAGTTTATATGCCTGAGAAGTATTGTACCACTGCTCAGAAATTGAAGTTTCTGTAATGACCATATCTCCGAGCATCATTGTACCACCAGGGTTGACAATGGAATGAAGTTTGCGGTAGGGATAGTTTGCAAGCCCGTTTGCCATTCCCATATATGAGTTTGCAATATAGTTTGTATTGGGGTTGGCGGTATTGAATTGTTTTTCGGCGGGGCAGAGGAGTTCCTTGTAAACAACATCGGTTCTGAATTCTCCCTGCTTGATGTAAAATTCATAACTCAATCGAGCCCAGCCTCTGCCGCCGTTTGCAGGCAAGCACCAACCGTCAAAATCATCCGAATACATTGTAAAATGCAGTGCCATAGTTTTCAGATTGTTGAGACATGAAGCTGTTCTTGCTCTGGCACGGGCATTGTTGAGAGCAGGGAGCAGCATACCGGCAAGGATGGCGATGATGGCGATTACCACCAACAGTTCGATGAGTGTAAAACTTCCGATAGTATGTATTCTGTCATGTTTTTTGAACTTGTTTTTCATAGTTTATCCTTTCTGTAAAAGTAGAGATATTTTAACTTTTTCTGACTTTTCTGACCTGTCGAACAGGTCGGATTTTTTCTTTATAACTTCCGATAATACATATTATGCTCAATTTTATATTTGAGTTTGCTTTCAATAACTTAAAAAGAGCAAATGTTTTTTGTATTTTTTCCTTTCATTTAAGGGTGTTTTTTTATGATAAAGTCGGGAAATGTACTTCAAAAATTTCAGACGGGCGTTCAATAGCGGTATGAAACTTTGAAGGTTTTTCGTCATTTACGAGCCAGCGGCAGAAAGTTTTTTCAAGATTTTCTGCCAGAATGTCTGACGGGTGTTCAAGAATCATGTTGAAGTTTTGGGGTATATTCTCCTTTTGGTTTATTGTTTCATGTATTAAAAAGTGTTTACAGTTTTTTATTTCACATAATTTATTATAAAGTTTGATACCCATAAAAACATAAAAAGTCGAGTCCGTATCAAATAATGCGTCATTGATATCAAGTTCAGGAGCGTTCCAGATATAGTTTTCGGGGAACGGCAGCTGACGGAAGATAAATTGATTTTTGTCTCTGAAAGAGAGTTCAACGGAGATACAGCGTTTGAGATTTTTTTTCCGCATAAAATTGAGACACTGCTCCGTAACAAATGTGTTTGAATTGTAGAGACAGCAGCTTTTTTCATCTTTGACTTTGCCGAGAATGGTGTAGGGCAGAGATGACGAATTGAGCAAGGTACATATTCTTTCCGAGTCATTTTGGATAATATTGGTGATGATTCCACCGACAAACCCCATGGAAATAAGCGACGACATACGTTCATACTGGTCGCTGCTGTTGCTGTAAGGAACGAAAATCGTTTCGTATGAATATTTATTCAATACTCCGGCACAGGACGCAAGGGTATTGCCGACATAGTAATTGAACATCATATCATCGGGATTGGTGTGAAGAAAAACGCCGACCAGCGGAATTCTTTTTTTGCGCATGGAGCGGGCAAGGATGTTGGGGACATAATTCAGTTTGTCTGCGGCGGCAAGAATTTTTTCACGGGTTTTTTGCGCACAGGCAATGCGGCTCTGCCGGTTGTTGACGACAGTGGATACCACAGCGGTACTGACTCCGCATCTGTCGGCAATATCCTGTAATGTGCATCGGGCTCTTCCCATAACCAAAACTCCTGAATAATTAATCGTTTAATTAAAGATAGCACAGATTACTGTTTTTTTCAAGTTTTATTTTCAAAAAAATAAGCAGTATTTATAACTCAGAATTTTTTTTCAATGCATTTTTATATATTTGAGCAAGTTACTCACCATGCACATGAAGCCTAAATCATTGGGATGTAAATATCTATCTTCAAAAAATGTTTCTATATGCGGAATGAATCCGAAAGTATCTATTGCAGTTATATTGGAAAATTTACGGCAATTTTCAAAAATAATATCACGGGCTTCTGCAAAAGTTCCTGCCTCCGTAATACGGTCAAAATCTTTGCGCCAGAGCGGCAGAAATACATAGACCGGGACATCAGAATAAAATTTGTTCATATTTTCAAAAAAAACGTAAGAATTTTTTTGCAGTTGGTCAACAGACGTTCTGTTCCAGTCATTTGTTCCGTATGCAATTGTCATCAAATCAGGTTTGACCGGGTCCGGTTCTGCAAAATATGCAGGATTGAAATATTCCGCTCCGATCGCTTTATTGAAAACTTCCGCATCAAGTGCATCTGACAGTTGATTTGTGTATGCCAATGCGGAATAATGTGCATCATATCCTTGCGTAATGGAATCGCCCCAGCACAGCATTTTGAATTTTTTCTCTGCCGGTTCTATTATGGAAGCATTTTCAAAAGTGATTTCCTGAAGAACGAAACGGGCAAGACAGGGCAGATAAACTGTAACTTTATTCTTTTTGCCGTCAAGTTTGACTGTTATATCGACAGCAGGAGATATTCTTAAATCCTCTGTGCCTTCATGCTGAACAAGAATTCCGTTTACTGCAATGTCAATATAGGCAAAAAAACGTGTCGTACTTTCATGAAGAGTGCCTTTGAGCGAAAAAGATGCGGCATCAGTTATAAATTCAAAACGAACTCCGGAAGTGGCAACAGCTTTATTGATAAATTCCGGGGCAGTAAGCGTACATGCGTGCATCTGTGTTTCTGTCATGCGGTAAAAATTATAACCTTTATCATTTTGAACGATTTTTACTGCACCGTGAGTAATTTTTTTCAAAAGTTCAATATCTGCAATCATAACAATCCTTTTTTATAAATAATTACGCTCAAAGGAAAGGGGCTGTTGCCTGCCTTTTGAAAGCATTTGCAACAGCCCCATTGGGAAAACTATGGAATGGATTATTTTTCGATGTCGAGGTCAGCGAAAACTTCACCCATATTGACCATATCTTCGCCGGGTTTGAGAGCGGCGGTGTATTCTTCTTCGGCTGCTTTGAGGTCAGCTTCAGAGAAGTCAGTGTCGAGAGCCTTGATAGAGAGTCCGATGCGGCGTTCGTCGGTATCGACTTTGATAACGCGAGCTTCGACTTCGCTGCCGACGTTGAGGACGTCTTTGACTTTTTCGACATGTTCTTTGCTGATCTGAGAGATGTGGATCAAGCCGTCGATTTTGTTGGAGAGTTCAACGAAAGCACCGAAAGCTGCGATCTTGGTGACATTACCTTTGACAACATCGCCGACTTTGTAGAGTTCGTCGATTTTTGCCCAGGGATCGTCTTCGGCCTGTTTCATGCCGAGAGAGATGCGCTGCTGTTCAGCATTGATGTCGAGGATGACAGCTTCAACTTCATCACCGACTTTGAGCAATTCGTTGGGGTTGTTGATTTTGCGTGTCCATGACATATCGGAGACGTGGATCATACCGTCGATGTCGTTTTCGATTTCAACGAAAGCACCGTAGCTGGTCATATTGCGGACTTTACCGGTGATTTTGCTGCCGACGGGATATTTGGCCTGAAGAACTTCCCAGGGGTTGGGATCTTTCTGACGGAGACCGAGAGAAATTTTGCGGCTGTCTTTGTCGAAGTCGAGGACGACAGCTTCAACGTTTTCGCCGATGGAGAGAACATCACTTGCTTTGGTGATGCGTTTGGTCCATGACATTTCGGAAACGTGAATAAGACCTTCGACGCCGTTTTCGATTTCGATGAATGCGCCGTAGGGCATGATATTGACAACGTTACCGGAAACTTTGCTGCCGATGGGATATTTTTCTGCGACATCATCCCAGGGATTTTTGGATTTCTGTTTGAGACCGAGGGAAACGCGTTCTTTGTCATTGTCGATGTCGAGGACCATGACTTCGATTTCCTGACCGACAGTAAGCATTTCGGAGGGATGAGAGATGCGGCCCCATGACATATCGGTGATGTGGAGCAAGCCGTCAACGCCGCCGAGATCGATAAATGCGCCGAAGTCGGTGATGTTTTTGACTGAACCGGTGCGGAGATCGCCGATGTTCATTTCTTTCAGCAGGCTGCTGCGGCGGTCATGCATTGATTCTTCGAGGAGGACGCGGCGGGAAACGACGATGTTGTGACGGTCGATATTGATTTTGATGATTTTGATGTCAAATTCTTTGCCGATGTATTCATCCATGTTGCGGACCTGACCAATATCAAGCTGTGAGCCGGGGAGGAAAGCGGGGAAGCCTTCGACATCGACCATGATACCGCCTTTGACACGGTTGCGCATGAAGCCTTTGACGATGCTGCCTTCGCCGTATTCTGTGGTGATTTTGGTCCAGGCTTTGATGGATTCTGCTTTTTCGAGGCTGATTTCGGGCATGCTGTGTTCATTTTCGATTTCTTCGAGATAGACGTCGATTTTCTGACCTTTTTCGACTTCATCGAATTTGAGGAATTGAGCGGCGGGAACGAAACCTTCTGCTTTATAACCGATATCAACGAGGACACCGTCCTGTCGTTTGGAAACGATGGTACCGGAGATGATTTTTCCACGGGTGAATTCGGTTTTCTGGGTTTCAGCGGCCTTCATCAGATCTTCCATGCTGGGCATGTTGCTGAGATCGACGAAACTGGCAGTGTTTTCTGTTTCTGACATGTTTAGTTTTTTCTGTTAAGTTGTTTTGGTTTGAAACTTCCGGCTGCATGCGGCACCGTGCCGGATAAATAAATACAAGCAGCCCCTGTAAGTCCCTTAATATAATCCTATTCTGTAAAATTTCAAATGCCGGTAAAAAATAAAATGAAATTTTTTTGCATTTTTTTTGTTTTTCTATTTGATTTTTTACAAATAAGTTATATTGTTATATCATGTCGCATATCCTATGGTGGGATTTGCATAATTAAAATTTGTCGCCACGCCCGGCAGATGCCGGTCTTTTAACATTGATTGCCGGAAACGGCAAAAAGGAGAATTTAAAATGGCAGATAAAAAAGAAATCTTTGCAGACGGAATCGGTCAGATTCATTTCGCAGGCGGTATGGTTCGTTTTGACTTTGTTACTCTTCAGCCCGAAGAAGACGGCAAAGCTCCCGTTCCCGCATCCAACGTTCGTATCATTATGCCTCCTCAGGGCTTCCTCGGCGCATTGAACTCAATGCAGCAGCTCATCGACAAACTCGTCGAAGCAGGCGTCCTTCAGAAGAACGAACAGGCTGCTCCCGCTAAAGCTAAAAAATAATCGGAGTTTCTGATTATGGACAGCACTCAGGTCTTTTTCTCTATGCAGGTTCCGGTTGCGGAGTTTTCAAACTCTGCATCTGTTGTTGTGCCTGCTCCTGAAATCGACTTGGGTGCAACAATTTTTTTGGCTGCGGAAAAGTCATCCAAACTTTTCGGCGGTCTTTTTTTCTCGTTGCATTCTTCTTTGGAGAGTGTAATGTTTCATGTTCGTAAAGGTTTTGAAAATGTTGTTATTTCCGTATCAAACGGAATCAGAAAATTTTTCTGCCGTCAACGTTCAATGTGGCGAGGACGTATCCGACAGATAAAATTTACAAACATTTTGAAACATTCGACCGTTTTGGTGTTGCGTACATGATTTTTTTTCCTTGAGCAATCAAGGAAGGTGCAGGATTTTATCCGGGAAGCCGGCGGCAAAAGCAGGTGAAGCATTCATCATTGAATCACTTGGAATAACCGCAGAATAATATATTTCTTTTATTCATTTTCCGGGGCAAATCCTGCACCTTTTTTTTATTGTATCATGGATATGAAAAAATCAATAAAAATGAAAATATCTGCGGCGATTATTCCGCAGAGCGTTTTCGGGAGTTACCCTACGGGTAGCTCCACTCAAACTACTGCAGAATCCTCATCCGCATCTGTTTTTCATTTTTCGCCTTGATTTTTTTATATCCATGATACTGTTGATCTGCAATTCAAACATTAAAATATATTCAGCGGCGATTATTCCGCAGAGCGTTTTCGGGAGTTACCCTACGGGTAGCTCCACTCAAACTACTGCAGAATCCTCATCCGCATCTGTTTTTCATTTTTTGCTTTGATTTTTTCATATCCATGATA
>JAFVPG010000305.1 GCA_017505415.1 Lentisphaeria bacterium
GCTATTTGACAACCTCATTTGCGCTTTGGTTCAAGGTGGAGAAGTTTGAACATGCCTCTTTGGGTACTCTTCTTATGACAAAGGTTAACCGCAACTATGCACTGGAATATTATGATCCGGTTTTTATGGCAAAACGAATCCGAAAAGCAAAAATTGTGATTACACGAGCCGGACTCGGAGACTATACAAGCCCACCTTCCGGACTTGCCATCTGTTATAATAATCTTGCGACCCCGGAGAAAACGATCAAATGGTATCAGGGAAGCAACCATACGATAATTCCTCCAGAAGCTGAAATTATAACCTGGACTGCCGGGAAAAAAGTTGAAAAATAATGCTTTATGTTATAAAAATTCCTGATCTATGTTTTATAGTATCAGGAATTTTTTTCTCTGAAATCTATATGCGATGATAGGGCGATCACGGATCAGCTGTTTCTTTGGATTGATCGGAAAATGTATAAATATCAGTTGTTCAAAAAAAGCTCTGTTCCCAATAAGGGTTGGTAAGTCTTTCTGCTCTTTTAACCAAAAGATGGCATTTTGATTTTTGCGTTGCAAAAATCGGAATGCCGCAAAAAGGTTTGAAAAAGGATGAGGGGGTTCGGGGAAGAAGGGAAGAAATTTCCTCAAAATTTTTTCCCTTCTTCCCCGATCACAAAACAACCTTTATCGGGAACAGAGCCTTTTTATTTCACAAAGATCGTTGAATTCCTATCAGTTTTCCTTCGATGGGGAGGTTATCCAGAGGAAAGATTATGGGATGTTTTTCATGAAAACTGAAAAATTCGGCCTGTTCGTCAAATATTTTTTTACATTCCAACAGTTCCTGATGATCATTGATTACTGCGATAATCAAATCTCCCGGACAGATATCCGATGGCTTTTTAATTAAAATTGCAACATCGCCCGGTAAAATTCCGCGTGATAAATAACAATTTTCTTTCATGATGACGGCATAATAGTTACCGGAGTCAATAAATTTTTGATTTGCTGAAAGCATTTCTGCATCACAAAAAATTGTTTTAGCCGCTGTTTTTCCGGATAATCTTTCTGTGTTATTTTGCAGCGGAATGGAGTGGACACCCGAAAATCCTTTTTTTACGGATGATTTTTTCAGTGTAATACTGCGGGCTTTTGAGCTGCGTTGAAGATAATTTTTCTTTTGCAACGCTTTCAAGTGTGCAAAAACGGTTGAAGTTTTTATTCCGAACCGGTCGGCAATTTCATAAACGGTTGGTGCCATTTTGTTGTGTAATGTAAAATCTCTGATAAAATTCAGGATTTCCGTTTGTTTTCCGGTCAGTTTTTTCATTGATTTTCCCCCCGTTGTTCTGTGAACATTTTTTTTGTACAGAACAGTTCTTTTTTTGTCTTTTATATTTTGATTCGGGGGGTATGTTACTTTTATTAGTATAACATATATTTTTGAAAAATCAAGTGTTTGTAATAAAATATATTTGTAATTTGTTTTGTTTGTTTTCCGATTTGTTGATTGTATTTTGTTTATTGTTGTTTTTGAGGATTTGTTAATGGTGCTATAAATGTGTTTGTTTATATCTAATATTTGTTTGTATTTGTATAAAAAAGTGAAATATTTTTATAATACGGCTTGATAAATATCAAAAGAGGTGTATATTAGTTGATATAAGTCAGGGCTGGAGTTCACTGGGGGGTAGAGCTTCGGTCCTGGCTTTTTTTTGTGGGGGAGTTATCAATATATTTTCAAATTATTTCAAATAAAATAAAATCGTAAATTGAAAATTATCCTGGCAATGGTATATTACATTGAAGGTGTCCGATTTTGAACTATATCTATGCGGAAAATTGTTCTTTCGGTACATCTATATGCATATCCATCTTCAGAAAGATTGAACGTATCGAAATAAATGGGGTTTATTATATGGAATTCAGAAAAATATTAACATTCTTGTTCGCAGTGATAATCCTTTTTATTGCGGGCTGCTCAACCGTTCAACCGGAGCGTGATTATACCGGAATGACAAAACAGCAGGTGTTTCAGGAATTAAGTAAACAGGGGGCAGTTTATATCGGATATAATGCCTGCCGCAATAAAATGTTTTCCAACAGCGGCAAACGGTTTGACTCCTGGAATGAGCTCGCGAAGGATGAGCTTTATCCCCGGATGCGGCAGTGGCGCATCAATATGCAGGATAAACGGATTTTTGGGAAACACTATATCAGAGAAACGGTTTTGACGTTCCAAAACGGTAAGGTTGCAAAACAGGATATCGAAGAGTGGACTTATCCGCCAAGCGCAGAGTATTGTGCCAAAGTTGAAGCGTTTACAAGTTCACAGGGCAATATACGTCCCCTGCTTGAAACTGAACCCATGCCGCAAACTCCGTCCCGGCTCGATATTGAACAGTTGAAAAAAGAGTCCGCTGACGGCAATGAACTTGCGACAATCAAACTTGCCTTGTGCTACGCTTTCGGGAAACAAGTTCCGGAAAATTTTGATGAAGCGGAACGTTTACTGAAAAATATTGCCGGGAAAGGTAATGCCGACGCCCAATA
>JAFVPG010000306.1 GCA_017505415.1 Lentisphaeria bacterium
GCGGCATTAACATTCTGGGCGGTTTGTTTCGCCGCATCAACTGCTTGTGCTGCCTTTTCTTTCAGATTGTCCAAAAATGCCATTTTAACCTCCATTAAGTTTTTTGGGTGGACATAAACGTGTTTTCCGTTCCAGTAAACGACAAAGAAATCCAAAGGACAAACGGAGTCTTCAGTGAATAGCGTGAATAAAGGAGGGAATCGGATAATAAAAAAGCCGAATACTCCAGAATTGCACTACATCCGGGGCCCGACCAAGAGCCCGCCAACACCAATGCAAATAGGAGCATCCGGCAAGACTGTGCAGAAAAAAGGCACAATCTCACTGGACACAATTCACCTGTGGTGTTGGCAAAAGACATTTTTTACTTGGTCGGTTTTGGATGTATTTGCCGTAAAATGCGAACAGTTTTCAATTAGCCGCTGTCGTTATTGGCAGCACAGTTAATATATAACCATAAAGGAATAAATACAAGTCGTAAAAAAGAAAAAATCATACAGAGAGGTCTGGTGACCTCTTACAGCGGAGAATTTGGGGCGATTTTATTTAAGCACCGTCAGGTGCGCTGTAAAAAGAAACACATCCTCCCGCCGACAGGCGGCAACTTCACCCGTCTTCGCTTTGCTACGCCGTGGCAAGCAAGTGCAATGGAGTGATAGCGGAATGGAACGACTTCACAAGCCCCCCCGGTATAATAACTGCGGTGTAATGCCTTGTTATTCAGTAATGTAATACACATCCCAAACATAGAAAATACAAGGGGCAAAGCTATTTTTTTAGCCCTTTCCATGCCTTTATATTGATTGTGCGTTCAAGCCTTTCCTGTTCTTCTTTGGGAACCTTGGAAAAGAAATTCAGCCCTGTTGTTTCTTCAACCGCATCAACTGTTACGGCAAAAGTCGTCAGTGGCTCATCGCTCCCTTCGTTGGGCAGAATAAATCCGATCATTTTCCGAGGCGGTGTCAGGTCAAAGATAACCTTGTAATAGTGTGTCGGCACGGTAACTTGGTTTGTACCGATAGTAACTGTTTTTTCCTTGGGAAGAATCGGACCGGTCACCACAACAATTTTCCGTTCAGTTATGGCAAAGTACCGTACCAGAGCTTCCAGTTCCTTCCAAATTCCTCGGTTAAAGGCTGGCTTCTGCGGACTCATGTTGCTCATGAAGAAGCTGTCGGCCATTGTTTGCCCAGAAAAGGCCATGTCAGCGGCGGGAGCAAGGTGTCCGCGATCATAACCCGACCGGCGGTAATCCCCCGTTGTCGTGCTTCCTGTGGGGATTTCCGGGTCGCTGCGAAATTTGTCGGTTCTCTTTGCAGCCTTTGTGGTAGCCTCCGTTTGGGTCATTATGTAAATAACCCATGCCGGTTGTTCATGGTATTCAATGTAACCAAGTGCATAACCGGGGCGGTCAATGATGGTATCAGCTTTGCCGGGGATGCCGAAAGAGAGGTTGTCATATTGAGGAGTTTGCTCGCCAGCACAGCAGAAACAAGACAAAACAAAACAGAGGGGGAGTAGGAGTTTGAATAAAGGTTTTGATTTATATTTTACCATCCGGCTGGCTTTCCTCATCTGTTTGTGAGACGAGGAATTATGGCAAAAAAGAACGGCCTCGACTCATTGCTTTCAGTGAGGTCCGCCAAGACCCGTAGTACACACAACAAGCCGGGCCGTAAAAAAATACGGCTCGGTCTCGTGTACTACTTTTGCGAATATTTGGCGGTTTCACTGAAAAAGTATTTATATAGTGTCGCCTTATCAGGCGACTATGTCATTGTCAAAAATTGTCGTTTTGTGCTTTTGCACCTCCAAAGTTTATTTCATAACTGCTCAATGTAATGTACACCGAAAAGAGCAATTTTTCAAGCTGTCTTTGAGTTTTTCCCTGTGTTCTATCCGGTTTTTATTTGTTCATTAGATTATTGCGGATTTTCCTTCAATTCGATGTTGTAATGTTCTTTCATAAAATCGACCATCGCTTTTTTTCGGTAAGATATAAAAAGCACCTCGTTTTTCCATTCGGGAGAATCGATGGATGTGGGTTTAAAATCATAAGATGCCCAATAGGGGTGACCTTCGGCAGACTTAAAAAAATCCACCGGATGGGTCATGTGCTTATGGTTATTTACGCCAGCTGGTACAACCTCACGCAGCTGAAGGGATTGTTCCACCTCTTACAGCGGAGAATTTGAGGAGATTTTATTTAATATTACCTTTGGCGGTATTGATGGAAGAAATCAATGTAATTCGTAATTCCCTGCATAATGATTCCAAACGATCATATTCAGCGGAGACAATGTAATTGGTTTTAGCAAGTAACAACAGCCAGTAACTGGTTTCGTTGGCTTCTTTCAAGGCGATTTGAAGTTTTGCGATGAAATCAGGTTTGCCGTGAGCATATTGTGCTTCGTGGATATTTGCTCCAATACTGGTTCCGGCTCTGCCGATCTGGTTGGAAATGATCGTTTCGTGCCGGCTTTTCAAGAATTTTACCAGATTGAGGATTTCAACCGCAAAAGATACAGACAAATCAACAAGTTTATTTGAGTTTTTTTCCATGAGAAGTTTTCCTTTCAGGTGTTAATATAATAGTGCAAGGCATGTATTACAAGCGGAAAACTCTCATTTTTTCATTTTCTCATAATATGAGCGAAGCGAATGCTTCATATTGTGGAGTGAAACGGAACAATGCTTCATAGCGGAATGAAATGAAGCTGCTTCATCTGAAAAGGCGTTTTTATGAAGC
>JAFVPG010000307.1 GCA_017505415.1 Lentisphaeria bacterium
AATCTTCTCTATACTTAAGAGTTATAATTGCCATTTCTGCAATTTTAACAGAGTTTGAGTTTAAATATGAAATCAAACTCAGGGAGTCTTTCTCCTGCAGAACAGCACCGATTTCATTATATGATAAACCGATCAGGTATTTTCTTTCTTCCGGATTTACCGGCAATATATCAAAGGTTTGCTTTTTCATAGGGTGTATTTTCTTTCACGGCTTCAGTAAGGTGTATTTTGAAGCAACCTTTTTTTCTTCTTCCGGCGTGCGATACCAGAAACTTGTGTTCTTAACATTTGCACGTGGTGATATCACTCTGTGCCATTCAAATTTTTCAAGGCGATAGTCAATTTTCTGTTCGGTCAGTGATTTGCAAAACTTATCGTACAGTGTTGCAAAATCTTTTCTCCGGCGGACATGGAATTCCGGAATATTTTCTGACATCTCCAACTCATTTTTTTCCGGAATATAAAAACACGCTGCATCAAGTGTATTATGGAAAAATATGAAAACTTTAAATTTTGGTCGTGTTGCTAAAAGTTCTTTATCCCCTCTTGTATCAAAGTCATCCCAATAATATCCTTCAGTTTCTTTGATAAAGTCAAATCCATTAGAACGGCAAAGGGAAAATATTGTTTCACACAGTTTTTTATCGTTTTTCACATCTCTGAATATAAATCTGTACTCGTGACATTTATGCTTCCAAGTAGTAAAGAATTTGTAAAATCCGATACAATTTTTCTCAAAGGTTTCATTTCCATGACAGCCGGACAAGATACAACAGCATC
Source organism: Lentisphaeria bacterium (assembly GCA_017505415.1). GTDB lineage: Bacteria > Verrucomicrobiota > Lentisphaeria > Victivallales > Victivallaceae > RGIG5270. The sequence continues at coordinate 781 of JAFVPG010000307.1, forward strand.
CTAGAAGCAAAAGTAGTATTATCTTTTTCATTGGTCGCTCCGATTTTTTGTATTATCCAACAGAATATTCTTTTCTTTTGCCCAGTCGGTCAGTTGTTCTTTCAAGTTACAGCACGGGTCTTGCCAATTACCATTGCTGATTGCAGATTTTACAGCTTGCAATTCGGCGGCGATCTCTTCCGAGGAATGGTCGATATCCGGAATCCAAACTTTGAAAACATCTGTGTCACACCGTGCGGCATCAACTCCAAAAAAGATCGCTCCACCTAAAAACTCGGTCATATAACAGATCTGGACGGATAACACATTGTTGTCAACAAAAATAAAATATCCGGCGAAGCAGCTTTCTTCTCCAGCTTTCAAATCCAGAAGTTCATCGGTATAACTTGACCACAGCCATTCGGAAATTTTGCGGGTGGTTTCGTCAAGCGAAAGCATTTGCGGATTATCCGGATGATCAATATTGGGAATGTCATCGCATAGCGGAAGGTTTTTCAGCAGCGAACTGATTTCGTCAAGTGCCGCTGGCGTGGGATAAAGAAACCAATATCGTGCTTCTTCGCCCCAAAACTTATTCTCCTCCATGACAGACTTTTTCTTGCAGATTGCAATACAAAGTGCAATCCCCCACGCCAGAATCAGACCACCATACACCCAATTTTTTAAGCAGTCCACCGGTCCAAACATTTCACCGTATCTGATCGGATTATAAGTTATTGGCGTATATGCCGGTTCAACCACGCCGAACTTGAAAAGCAGCAGCAAGCCGGCAAATACCGCAGTAACCAATATCAAATTAAAATATTTCCTGAAAGCCGTCATTTCATTCTCCGGATAAGATAGTTATTGATATGTTCGGCGATGAATGCGATCAAAACAGTACAACCGAAGCCCGCCAGCACGGCGTCACCAGGCTTTTTCCGGAACACGGCAAAAGCAAAAATCAAGTAACTAGTCGAAACTTTGTCGAATAATAGACTTACTTTCGACCGGAGCTTTAACGATATGCTTACTATTTGATGTTGTATGTTGATTTTATTTGTATTCATTATGTGCTTTCCGCAGTCTTCGTTTGAGTTCTTCAATAAATGGCTTTTCACTGCGGGGGTGTTTACCGACTTCGAGGTAAATTCCCCAATCTGCTTCATCAAAACGATTGCCGGCATAGTAATAATCAAGAGATTTTTTGCGTAAAGACAAAAAATAACTTCCCAATATAAAAGGTATCATATACAGCACTCCGAAACTGACCGCCATTACCCAATCTTTTGCAATGAATATAACCCCGGCGATCAATACCAATGTCCCAATGTAAAATAAGGAGGCAAAAAGAATACTGAAAAAATTACGGATATAATGTTTTTCCACATAATGATGTAATCCCGGCACTACCCAGTCGTAATCACAGTAAGCGCATTTTATACCATCTTTGTTGAATAAAACGATTTCTTCAGTCCGCAATTCTGCCAGACCGTTGGCAAATTGATGTCTGATTGGCTCCTGTTCTGCCGCTTCAACAAGTGCCTGATTGCAGTAAACTGCTATTTTTTGAGCAATTTCAAGCGCTTCGGAACGTTTGTTTGGTTCGTACGGAATAGTGAACAAGCCGAACTCTTTATTGTCAAAGATAAATTCCGGAACCGGATTGTTTTTTCTTCTTTTTATTATATTGTCAACATAATACCATACAACGCCAATGGGAACAGCCAGCATAGATGCAGATAATATCATATTTTTATTAAATATCAATGACAACAACATTGCAAGAAAAACACCGGCGAATAAAATGCCACCGATATAAGGTATTATAAATACAGAAAATGATGTTTTGGGAGTTTGAGATTCAGAAAACTCCGGATTTATTTCTGATAAGTCAATACTTTCTTCGCTGCAATATTGTCCTTTATGATATTTTGTGATTTTGAGATACTGCCATGTATCGGAATAAGGGTAATTGCAAATTTCATATTCCCAAGTATTTTTATATACATTTATTGTAAACTTCTGCATAAATTAATCATTCTCAAAAAAATTGGCAAAATAAAATGGCTTGCAGTATACAAATTTATATAACGCCATAAGATAATACTGCAAGCAATAAAATTCAAATCATAAAATCACCTTTTTACAGATTTTTCTTTTTTCCCGGCTTGGAAAACAAGGGATGAAGAGTCCGCAGAACGTGAAGATTTGCATCGCCTGAGCAGTACCCTTCCTATTGAAAAAGTCCGTGAACTGCTTGAAATGTTGCGTTAAATAAACTTTTTACATTCGTTGACAATTTGACTTATTCCGTACAATGGCAGATTCAACAGCCACTCATCGTGACGGTAGTCTGACATGGAACTGCGAATGGCAATCGCAGGGGTGTATTTTTCTGAATACACTTTCAGACTTTTGGCTTTCAAATTTTCTTCAGCCTTGACTTCAACCGGATAGATGCCGGATTGGTACTGGAAAACAAAATCAACTTCAGCGGTAGCGTGTTCAGCACTCCAATAACAGGGAGTCTGTCCCAAACTGCAACGCAATTCCTGTGCGACATATTGTTCGGTCAAAGATCCTTTGAATTCATTAAAGAATGCGTTTCCATGCAGCAATGTAGTGACATCAAGTCCGCTCATCGCTCCCAGCAAACCCACATCAGAGAGGAACATTTTGAATCCTTCATCCGCATACGCAGGTAAAGGCAGTGCCGGTTTGGAAAGCCGGATGACCTGCTGAATCAAGCCGCAATCTTTCAGCCATTGGATTGCCAATTCAAAATCTTTGGCTCTTGCTCCCTTGCGTAAAGCTCCGTAAACAAAACGGCGGTTCTCTTTTGCCAGTTGCGAGGGGATCGACTGCCAGACCATGCGGATGCGGGGAACTGTTTCCACTGGAGCGTGTTTGGAAAAATCCTGTTCGTAGGCAGTCAAAATATTCTGCTGAACTTTACGGACCGCATTGAAATCGTTTTCATCAATAAAGGTTTGAACCGCCTCCGGCATACCACCGATAAAGTAGTAATACCGCAGAAGGTCAATGTATTTATTTTTGAATGTGGTAATCAGCTGCCAATCACCGCTTTGCAGTAAATCCACCAGATTTTCATTGCCGGTTGCACTCAAAAATTCTGTAAAGCTCAAGGGGTATAGATCCAGAAAGTCAACTTTACCGACCGGGAAACTGGTTCCTTTGTGCATGGCAACACCGAGCAGGCTTCCGGCTGCGATGACCGCATATTCGGGAGCTTCTTCACAGAAATATTTCAAACTGCTCAAAGCACGCGGAACTTCCTGAATTTCGTCAAAGATAAGCAATGTATCGGTTGTAATCTTTTGTTCGCTGTAAATTTGCAAACCGGCAATCAAACGTGGAATTTGCAAACTTCCTTCAAAAAGGTTTGCCATATCAGGATTGCTGTCAAAGTTGATATAGACAAAATTCTTAAATTCTGTTTTGCCGAATTCTTTCATCAGCCAGGTTTTGCCGACTTGACGGGCTCCCCTAATGACTAATGGTTTTCGGTTGGACGATGCTTTCCACGCGGTAAGTTGAGCGATTGCAGTTCGTTTCATATTTTTAAATCTCCTCTTTTACATCTTAAATATAATACTACTTTACATTTTTTCAAACGAAAAATTGAATATAGACAACATTTTTTC
>JAFVPG010000308.1 GCA_017505415.1 Lentisphaeria bacterium
GGAATGTATGTGGGCAGTGCGAACAAGACCGTCTCTTGCCTGCTGTAATATTTTGTATAAGTTTGACGGACGTGCTTCACATGCCGGTGCAACTCCGCATTTGGGGCGCAGTGCGCTTGATGCTGTTGAACTTATGAATGTGGCAGTGAATTTTCTCCGTGAACATATTCCTTATGACAACCGGGTGCATTACGCAATTACCGATGCCGGCGGCAATGCCCCCAATGTAGTACAGCCGCATGCAGAAGTCATGTATATGATGCGCGGCAAGGATAATGCTGATTTGAATGCTCTCTGCAAGCGTGTTCATAAATGTGCTGAAGGGGCGGCGATTGCCACAGAAACAACTTTCAGCAGTGAATTTCATTCAGCAAGTTCCAATCTGATTACTATATCTGTTTTGCAGAAAAATCTTTATAAAGCGATGGCTGCAATTCCGCTGCCTCAGCCGGATGAAGATGATATTGCTTTCGGCAAAGCTATTGCAGAAACCATCGTTGACCGCAAAAAAGATGCTCCGCTGTATCCTACTGAATTGCTGCCGCTTCCCGATGTTATCTCGCCGCATTTCGGTTCGACAGATACCGGAGATGTGAGCTGGAATTGTCCGACAGTCCAGATGCATGTTGGATGCTGGGTTCCCGGCACACCGAATCATGGCTGGCAGACCGTTGCGCAAGGAAAAAACGGTTTTGCCCGCCGTGCGATGTTGTATACCGGCAAGGCAATGGCGCTTGCGGCGGTTCAGCTTTTTGAAAATCCTGAACTTCTCGTTGAAGCGAAAAAAGAACATCTGGCAAAAACAAAAGGCGTTTATGAACCTGCCATGCCTGCAGATGTAATGCCGCATTTATAATGGATTCATGAAGAAATGAATGACAGCATTACTGCGGAAGCATTTGCAATGCTCGGCAAAGAGAAACAGATTCAGGAGTATTCTGATATTATTTTCAAATTGACCGGTCTTGTGATAGATTTTATTTCTGCGGAGGGAGAAACTCTCCGCATTTCGCACATGGTAAATTTCAATCCGTACTGCAAAATGCTCCGCAGTTGCGAAAACGGGAAAAAAGCATGTCTGCAATGTGATGTTTTCAATGCCTCTCGTGCCGCAGTGGAAAAAAAGTCGGTTTGTTATTCATGTTATGCCGGATTGCATGAAATCGTGGTGCCTGTCTTTGATGAAAAAGAAAAATATATCGGGTGTATGACATCAGGACAATTTCATTTATCCGGAACTCCGCTGCTTGCGAAAAAGAGTGTTTTTGAACTTGCTGTTCGCTACGGTCTTGATGGCGAAGAGCTGTATCAGGCATATAAAATGTCAAATAATCTTACTCCTGTTCAAGTAGAGGGGATTCTGGCGTATCTGAAAATTATCGGCAAACAGTTGACTTCTATACGTGAGCATTTGGTTTTCATGGATAAAATAAATGTTCCTGATAAAATAGCCATGGTGAAAAAGTATCTGGATGAAAATTTTGATTCGCAAATAACAATAGAATCTGTTGCCAAAAAATTCAGTATAAGTCCGAGTAACCTTGCTAATAAATTCAAAGATACAGTTAATGTATCATTTCAGCGTTATGTTAATTTCAGACGTCTCATGCGGGCGAGGGAAATGTTGAAGGAAACGAAACTTTCCATATCAGAAATTGCATATTCGTGCGGTTTTGGTTCTGTTTCTCAGTTCAATCGTGTTTTTCGTTCATCGGTAGGCTGTGCGCCAAGACAATATCGTGAACGGAATTAAAAAAATCAACATGCAGAAAGTGCGTATTGTTTGACAAAAAATGCGCATAAATGAACTCTTTCATATATTGTTTTTTGAAAAATTTGATGTATAATCAATATCAGATGGACTCAATAAACGATAAAGAAGGAGTTTTTTATGATTTGTATTCCCTCAAGTGAATTTCAGGAGAGAATTATCCGTATTCAAGCGGAAATGGAGAAAAACGGCATTGATGCAATCGCAGTTTACGGCGATGAATACCGCAAAGAAAATTTGCGTTATGTTTGCAATTTCTGGCCGATTTTTGAACGTGGCATCTGTGTTATTCCCAAAGTTGGCAACCCGGTTCTTGCCGGTGCGCCTGAAGGGGAAAAATATGCAAAAGAGATGTCTGTCTGGCAGGATTATTGCAATATCAAAGAGTTTGCCTGTGTCTCTGTTCCTGAAGAAATTGATTATCCTCTGGCTGAATTTTCCACACTCAAAGATGTTTTGCAGGGAGCATTGAAAGGTGGAAAACGTCTTGGGCTTGTTGGTGTTTTTGATATTCCTTTTCATATTATGGAACGTATAAAAAATGCTGTTGGCAATGTTGAGATCACTGATGCCGGAGCTATTCTCAACCGCTTGAGACTTGTTAAATCTCCGAATGAAATCGCATGTTTGAAAGAGGCCGGACGTCAGGCGTGTGAAGGTTATAAAAAGCTTCTTGAATATGCTGTTGATGGAAATCCGGAAACAATGGCGGCAGGTGCAGCAGAAGGCGCTGCGAGAATGGCAGGCGCTGAAGATATAAATTTCATGGTATTCGGTTCAGGATCACGTACTGAAACTGTAATCGGCAGAGCAACCAATAAGATCATGCGCAATGGCGAAATGGTTATGGCTGCAATGGCAGTTCAGTATCAGGGATATGTTTCCACTGTTGAATATCCTTTCGTTATAGGAGAGGCAAACGATCAGCAGAAACGTTTTCTTAATGTACTTTTTGAAGCGGCGAATGTTCAGCAGGAATTTTTGCGGGCAGGGGTTGTTTCCGGACAGATGGTACGCGCTGTCAAAGCGGTTTTTGCCAAACATAATATGACTGAATTTGATTTGTATCCTCCTATGCATGGGATCGGGCTTGCGGAGGCGGAATCGCCTTATCCTGATGAAAATGCTGAATATCTTTTTGAAAGTGGAATGTGTGTCAACAGCGACATTAGTATCTGGGGACATCCGGCAGGTTCAAACCGTATCGAAGAGGGATTTATTATTACTTCCGATGGTCCGGAAAGTATCACACCTTTTATCCGTGAACTTGTCAGCAAAGGAATATGAAAATGGTAAGCGGAGGGAAAAAAGTATGGTATTTTGCCGACGGGTATCTGCCTGAAAAAAGCACTGTCGGCAATATGGAAGCTCATGAAGCATTAATGCTTTTCAATACTCATGAAGAGGAAGTTGAAGTTTGGGTTGATATTTATTTCAGTGACAGAGAGCCTGAAAAAAATATTTGTATCAGAGTTCTGCCGGAGCGTATCATCGCTTTGCGTATGGATCATCCTGAAGATTTGAACGGAGTGAAAATACCTCCGCTGACTCAATATGCGTTGAGAGTGAGGGCGTCTCTGCCGGTCGTTGTTCAATTCGGAAGAGTTGATACAACTCAGAATAATATGGCATATTATGTTGGAGTCGGATATTCGGAATGAAAGAAATCATCACAGTACGGGGAAGTATTGATGCTGAAAAATGCGGTATGATACTTTCTCATGAACACATGTTCATTGACCTTCGCAATCAGGCACTTCCTGATGCCGGAATCCGCTGTATGGTTCGTGAAGATATTGAAATGCTGTCTAAAAATCCGTATAGTATGA
>JAFVPG010000309.1 GCA_017505415.1 Lentisphaeria bacterium
CAAAAAGATTATCAACCAAATGATATTCTCTCCATGCTCAACAATGCTCCTGAAATCAGGGGCTGAACTAAAATGAAAGGTTTTTAATATGCTCTTCAGTTACTCTTTCCAAAACAAAAAACGTGATCTCTCCGATATTCTCTCTACCGTTGTCAAAGATTCCCCCCGTTTTATCTCAAACTTCAGAACTGTTGAAAATGCTACCCAGCAGAAACATGAATGGCTCGAAGATCAGATTGCCGGCCGTTCAATTACTGCAATTTCTGCGGCAGACGGCACTATTACCGTTAATGCTTCAGATGCAAAAAAAGTTACCGCCGGAACTCTTGTCACGTTCAAAGATGATTCCGCTCTTTTTGTTGTAAAAACAGTAAACAGCAGCAATATCATCCTTGAACTTGCAAGTCCCAACGGCTCTGCACTCACTGCAGAAACTCTTCCTGCTGAAGGCGGTGTCTTCAACATTGTTTCTACTCCCGTCAGTGAAGGTTCCGTCGTTGGTGATGAAACCGGAATTACCGGAAATTTTAACTACAACTGTACTCAAATCTTCCGCAAAGATATTGTCCTCAGCGGTTCAGCAATGGCAATAAATGTTTTCGGCAATGTTGACAATCTACTCAACCGCCAGACAAGTTTTGCTCTCGATGAACTTGCCCGGGACCTCAACCGTGTCGCCCTTTTCGGCCGCCGTGTTGAAGCATCTTCCACCACCAAAGGAGAAGCAGGCGGTCTCTACTTTTTCGGTTGCGGCGACGGTGCGCTCTCCATTGATGCCGCTGACAATACTCTTGACAGTTTCATCATCAACGATGCAGCCCAGGCTGTTTTGAGCGAAGGCGGCGATCCGATGCAGATTCTCTGCTCTCCCGGTCAGGCACGCGTACTTGCTTCTGAATACCGTCAGAATTTGCAGATTCTGCGTTCAGATGACCGCCGTGGCGCCTATGTTGCTCAAATCGTAAATGAAATCAACGGCAGAGGCATGGTGATCATGGCTGATCCTGATATGCCTGACTGTGATGCATGGATCATTGATCCCGCGGGTTTCGGTCTCTCAAGTTTGCAGGGACGTGCAATCTGCGATGAAGATGCTACGCCAAAAGGTTTTGACGGTATCAAACGTATGGCACTCGGTGAAATCACTTTTGAATTCAAAAATGCCAAACAGCGTCTCTGCCGTATCAAAAATCTTAAATCAAGTACCGAAGCCCTTGCCGCTTTGAAAAACTGATAACAAAAAAACAAAAAATCCACTTTCTTTCCATTGTGAAAGAAAGTGGTTAAATCATAAAAAACATATATGTCAAAAGGAGTTTTTATGGATATTACAAAATTCAAACAGGAATTGAATGAATTTATTCAGGCTTTTACCGAACCTGATTCATGGCAAAACTTGAATACAGAAAAACAGAATATTATAATTGAACGTGCGCTTGCAGATATTACAGCGCATGCCAAAAAACTTTGTGCCGCCCTTGATTTTGAAATACCGGAAGTAAAACGTGCTTTTTTTGAACAGGTGCTTCACCTCGTCAAACAAATCCCCGCAGAAAACGACAGAACGATCATTGAGGAAACAATCTCCGGTTTCGGTTCCCGCCGCTATCTTGAACCGGATGAAACAATGCTTTCCGAACGCTCAAAATATTACCTTGACTCATCTCTGAAACAGAATAAATTTGTGCGTACAGCACGATGACTTGCAGAGGTTTTTATGAACAGAATGATTTTTAATAATGCTGAACTTTTTTTTCAGGATTTCCTGATAGGAACACTGAGTGATGAAATTGAATTTCACGGAAACTTCACTCATGCAATAGTTGAGAATTTTTCCAATAAATATTACGCTCAAGTCCACTCACCTGACCTCGTTCTCAAATTTTCACTGAAAGAAAAATCTCCTCAATTCCTCGAACTTCTGCAAAAAACCACCCCCGTTAAACCAACTTTAAAACAATTAAAATCAGAATTCGGCACCATAAAAATCAAGACTGCCGACGGCAGAATCATGAAAATCAGTGAAGCATTCTGGATTCGCTTCCCCATAGCCGAATTTCAAATCCGGCGCAATCCCGAAAATACTATCCACTCTCTTTATTTTTTATGGTGAAATATAAACCTTCAAAATAAGAAAAACTTTTTTACCAAAAAAGGCTGTTGCAAAACCTGAAAAAAACAGTTTTGCAACAGTTCCATAATTTTTTTACTGTATTACAGAAAATATTTCAATTGCCGACACGCTGCAGCAGCAACTGATCGACAACAATTGCTTCAACATCGGGATGATTGCAGGGATCAAGGAAAAAGAATGCTGAACTTTCGGTATTTACTTCATGAGTTCCGGCATATTTCCAATGATATTTGCCATCTTTAAATTCTTCTGTTTTTGCATTGAAAACTTTTTTACTGTAAGATGATTTTTTATTGCGTTTTCTCCAATAATAGCCGCCATTGAAAAAATTACCGGGTTTGATTTCAGTAACACCTTTTTTAGGAACCATTCTCATACGAAGATACATTTTGTATTTCCCGGGACGAACGGAAGTTGTTATATTGCGGCACTGCAAAGCCCATGACGGCGGAGTATTTATCATACTGTAAGCCTTACCGTCAAAAGATTCAGGATCATCAATTATCACTGCCCGGTTCGGAACCATGAGCGACCAGTCTTTGTAATTGAAAAATTCCAGAGTTTTGGAATTTACCCCTTTGAGGAAATCAGGAATGACCTTTTTATTGAGTTCATGGATACGGGATATTTGATTTTCAATCACAGTGATACCGGAATTTTTCAACCCCATGCGGCGATTACCGATACGTCTGGCATCTGCAAAAGTAACTTTTACCAAATCTTTAAGTCCGGCGGCTGTAAAACCATATTTTTCCGGGTCAGCGGCAATATCATAATCAGTCAGCAATGCGACACGGATATTGAATGCCGCATCCCGTACACGTTCTTTAAAAGTTTCGTTTTCAGCTTCAGCCAGAGCTTTCTCCATCAAGCGGAAGCATTTTATCATATTTTCCCGTGACATAAAGCCGAGTACATGATCCATATAAACAGCGATCGGCGGATAAATCATCGCTGACGGATCTTTTTTGATTTCAGCAATATTATGGAGATAATATTCAGTCAAATAACCTTTTTTTATTCTTTCAAGCACCAGAGAAGCCGGAATTTTGTGTTTCAAAGGTTCATGTATCTGATCAATATAAGCACGAATCAATGCACCGGCTTTTTTACCGTAATACCCATCGGTAAAATCTTTTACAAGTTTATTGTAATCAAGATAAGGATTCCAGAGCATGCGGCTGACAATATATCCCTGGAAAACATTCATGTGCGAAAGTCCCATGGAAATACTGCTGCTGTTATCAATAAAAATATCAATTACCTTGTTATCTCTGGCAAATTTGATATTTTCTGCATAAGTATTCAATGCAGGCTGGGCAAGAAAATCATTTTTTGCATTTCCGGTATAGAACCAAACTCCCATTTTATCGGAAACTTTTGCCCAGTCCATGAAAGTTTTCATGATTTTTTGATTTGCTTCATGAGTGAGCGGATATCCGGCATTGACTGCGGTACTTGCATGACATATAATGACATTTTTCCTCGGCATAGTGACCAGAGGGGCTTTGATAGTCGGTCCGTAAGCATAATTTACGACCTGAATACCGGGATAAGTTTTTTCAAGTTCGGCGGCAACTTCATTGACAAAATCAAGTTCAACACCGGACATGCGGCCTTTTTCACGTTTAAGCAACTCCTGACATGGCTGGCACTGACAGAAAAGCCCATTGTCATCATGAGCAATAACGATAGCCTTGTTGCCCTTCTGTTTGACATAATATTTTTTCGCTTCTTCAATAAAAACTTTCCGCATCTCTTTATTGGATAAACAAAGCTGAGCATCGTTATGCCGCTTGCCTTCAATCAGAGAATAATATTCAGGATGGGTTTTAAAATATTTGCGGTGCGGCAGAATACGGCGGAAAGTATGGCAGAAACCGGCGGCATAATTGCCATTGCCGTACCTGTCATCAGTAAGGGTCAGGCTTGAATTCAAACGGAAAATAGCAGCATATTCAGGAGTGCCGGACTTCCACTGTGCAGGAAGTGATACAAACGGCCAATGATTCATTGCACGGCGGACAAAAACAGGATTATAGCGGTAATCAATGCCTGACATTTTGAAATTCTTTTTATCCGGAACATCATATTCATTCATCGCCCAGAAACGGAATCCGAGAAAATCCTCCAGATAAGTATACATGGCATAAAGTGTACCTCTGTTCCCTTCTCCGAGGATAACGAGATCTTTGCCGACTGATTTTATTATTACTTCCTCAAATTTCAATGAAGAAAAATCCTTCAAGCCAAGCATTTTGGCAGTTTGCGGATTCTTGCCGATATAAATTGCCGGAGATACAGCTTTTTTGGTAACTTTTACATTTTCATTAAGCATCTGCTTCAGATAATAAGCGAGACGGCGGGCAGCCGTACGCTCCGGGACAGATGTATCCTGCGACACTATAACTACCTCTGCCATTGCAGCAAAAGCATAAAAAAAGATAAAAAAAGTTAGTAAAATATGCTTTTTCATAAAAAATATCCTTTATTTATTTTGGATGAATTTCAATCTGTAACTTCCTGAATTTTTCAATTCAGTTTTAAGAGTAATACAATATAGCCTGTTCCATGTAGCTGCAAGTTTTTTCTCATCTTTCAAATCAACTTCCTGAATTGAAACACAACTTATATTTTCGAGGTCCATTACAGCATCTGCCCACTTGACCTGATTTTTGCTGAAAGAAACGGCTTTCTGCGGAGAGTAAAGTTTTATTTCAACATTTGCAGTACCTTTTTTTACAGCGATAGTATCTGCGACAGAGACAAAACTTTTTTCACGGTTAAGTTCCAGTGTACGATCATATTTTTTCACTCCTGCTTCAGCAGGCAAAATCGCACTCAAATCAAGTGAAATGCTGTGATTTTTGCCTGTTGTATTAACCTGTCTCACTTTTGCGTGATACATTTTACCTTCCAACTGTATATGACCATTGACGGCAGCGGCATTATGTCCCATGCCGCCAATCCACCATATCGTATAGCGTTCAGGCGAAAAGGTTTTGCGGGTATAAGTTCCCGCACCGACATCAACGATCAGAGGTTTGCCGTTGCAGAAAATTGAAAAATGACCGAGGTCGTTATGATTATGTCCTTCATTGTTATGACCGCCTTTGATAGAGACAATAAAACCTTTGGAGGTATCTTTCGCATTCTCCCGGGCGATAAAAAGCTGACGGTCTCTGAAAAAAGCAAATTCCCCATGTTTGTATGAAGACATATCAACTTTGAACGGCAGGCGGAAAAGATTGAGCAGCGGCAGCAATTCACTGCAAGCGGGAGCTTCATTTTTGTTCTCTTCGGCAAATTTCAGGCAGAAAGATTTCATAATATCACTTTTGATACTCTCGCCGAAAGAATAAAGCATACCGTAATCAACAGATTTGAATTGAGCCTGTGCATCGGCATAATTCATAAAATAATTACCGGTCAGATTCAAATCAGCGAAAAATTCACCCATGCGGCGTATTTTAGGCTGTTTGAAAAAATCATTATACAAACCGTCGGTCCTGCGGTTCACATGATCCATAAATTGATACATCTGAGCAACAGAATGTCTCCAATATGCAGGCCCTTCATCACATGCTCCGTCTGGCATATATACAGCTATGAACTTATCAACAGCAGCAAACATTTTCCATATGAGTCTCGCCAAACGGTCAGGATCATCCTGCAAAACATAAGCTGCCGCACCAAGGGAGTTTGCACAACACCACGGAATCCAATTGCTGGGATAACGTATCTCCTTTTGAAGCCACCATGGTTCATCGCCTTCGGCCTCAAGCGGTACGACAACACGGCGGATTATCTCCTTTTTAACTCTGTCGAGCAGAGATGGAGAATATGCAAGCAGCTGCGGTTCAATAAGTTCCATAACAGCGCCAAGCAAAAGAGCAGTTTTGGATGCATTCAAATCCACTACTTCATATTTGCCGGCGACCGGAACAGGGTCAGGAGCATTGAAACGCTCATGAGCGGGTTGTACCCATGTCGGTTCAGAGATAATTTGCCACAGTCCTTCGGCAATTTCCTCAATATAACGCCCACGGTTCTCCATACATTCTGCAAAAGTCAGAACCGTAAGACGGCGGCGGCGCTCATTATATGGTTTCATATATGATTCCCTGTCACCTTTTTTGATAAACTGTGTCAGAAGTTTCAATGAACAACCAGGCCACGGGGTATTCAGAATTTGCGGAGCTTCATTGAGAATGGCATAAGTATATTTTTGCTGTAAATCACCATGATACATTTTGTCCCATGCTTTGCGGTCTGTTGCAGGAGGGAATCTTTTTATCCCCCCCGTTGAACGCAAACTTTGAGACAACTGCTCAAAAGTTGCAAAAGACTGCAATGACGGCATATCATTTTTCACTTCCGCAGCAAATAATGCAGAAAAAGCAGTAACACTTAATGTCAAAAGAGCCGTAAATTTTTTCATAATTTTATCCGGTTATATTATCAAATTTTTCTGCCATCGACAGTCCAGCGATTATTGTCATATGTACTGCTCTGCAAAGCGCCGCCTTCTTTGTAGACATCTGCAACAAAATCTACTCCGGCTTTGGATGATTTGATTGTTTCAACATGACCATCAACGCAAACTATATTGGCAGCCTTTTCATTTGAATGGAAAGGATAAATCCCGAAGCCTTGATCTCCGTCCAAAGGAAGGTAATAATGCGATCCTTTATTGGCATCATGAGTTCCGACTTCACCAAATGCAACAGTCATGCTCGGGTTCAATATTGTATTCAATTTCATAGCATAACAACCTGGCACACCGCCGCCGGAATGAAATATCGCATTGCATGCATATTGTCCTGCCTGATTTGTACCTGCATCATATTTATCTATCATACTCTGCACTTTATTTACCGGATTTCGTGTTCGAGCCGGACAATTGAAAATTTTTGTATCACTGACTGCGCCTGATTTGCACAATGCCGGAATCGTTTTTTTCCACGGGAAAGAAACATTGTCATCGTGAGCATCAGCATAAAATATGAAACTTATACCAATCTGTTTCATATTTGCAACACATTTGGCAGTTCTGGCACGGTCACGGGCAGAATTCAGAGCCGGGAGCAGCATACCGGCGAGAATTGCGATAATAGCGATAACAACGAGAAGTTCGATAAGTGTGAATGTTTTTTTCATATCTTTATCCTTTCTGTTAAGGGGTTGATTATAAAGGTCTTATACGGATTGTTACTTTTTTCTGCAATTAATGTAGCACATTTTCGTTCAAAACAATATGACTATCTTACCAAAAAATAGCAATATTTTACTTTTTCATTATTTTATTGCGCCTTCAGGTCCGGTCAATGAAGATTTCTGTATTAAATTTTCATCACGGCATGCAATCTTTTTTGACAATAAAGCTGAAATTTTTTCCGCCATTATCCGTGCTTGCAGAATCTTTGCACTTTCTGTGAAATGAAATTCATCACTCCAGTATTCTGTACGGTCAAGTCTGTCCATTTCTGAATAAAGATCAATGAAAGGCAGTTCAAATTTATCTGCAATCTTTTTTGTCAACTCATTTAATTTTATCACTTCCTGATTTTTTTCCGCATTGTTCACAGGAGTGCATGAAACGATGGCAAGAGCGATACCTGG
>JAFVPG010000310.1 GCA_017505415.1 Lentisphaeria bacterium
AAGTAAAGAGCGGAAAATTCATCCCGGATCTCACACCCCAGAGTAATATCGGCATTTTTGAGATTGATGGTAAAAGAGTTTTCTCCGAGTTTTTCAGCGATTGCAGTAACCAGATCGATCTCGATCTGATTGCTGGTCAGAGCGAAGCGTTTGTTGCTGCGGCGGGCACGCACCCGGAAAGAAGGACATTCTTTGCTGCTTGCGGCAAAGACTTCCGGAGCGAGCTCCAGAGCAGTCTGCCGGATAACATCCATATCCACCGGCAGCAGGACAGCCGGAGAGAATGATTCCAAACCGAAAACATTTTTCAATTTTCCGCAGATTTGAGGTAAATTTTCCGGATCAAAGAAACCGCTGTCATTGCCCGGCTCGATCCAAACCCTGCCCCGGATGCGTTTGATCCGGCACTCCGGAGCAATAGATTTGACAGCATGGCGCATGTTATCGACCAGACACTTTTCAAACATATTGTGGTTATTGCCTTTGGTAGCGATCTCATGATAACGGCAAATTATACAATTGAACACGATTCCCCTCCCCTGAAAACAAGCGGTAAATTTTTTGTTATCTTATAATATAGTGTGTTTTTACAGTATAGACAAATGCAAAAAGGTAAAAGGAAGGCAAAAAAAACGTATTTTTTTCAAAAAAAAAGCTTTTTTTTTCAGTTTTCACTTGCAAAAATAAAAATCGGAGGTATATTAGGTAACATGATGATGGAACGAACATCACCGGTTATCCGGGCGTATAGCTCAGTTGGTTAGAGCGCCACGTTGACATCGTGGAGGTCGTAGATTCGAGTTCTACTACGCCCACCATTAAAAATCTCTCAAGAGTTCAGTCAAGTATGATTGAACTCTTTGTTTTTATAGTGATTTGTAGCTGTACGGCAAGGATTTACAACAAGTTTCTTCCTTTACGATTCCCCGGACAGAGAATGGTCTCCCCTCTAAAAAGCGTGTGTTTGAATAGAAATCTCTGGAAATTCTCTGCTATGTAAAGGTCGGCGACCTTTATGTATTGCTTTTTATGTAAGAATTTAGAGAGTCGAGAGTTACAGAAACACACAGCACAATAGAGCAAAATTCTCCGTTTTTCGACATAAAAAACAGAGTATTTCCCAGCCGACCTTTACAAAAACCTTTATAAAAAACTGTGGAAAAATTCTCAAAAAAGTCCGCTTTGAGCTTAAAATTGCCCAAAACAATAGTCGGGGGGTTCGAGTCAAATACACTAAAAATGACCATTCTTGAACCTTGAAAAATTCTCAAAAAGTTTGCTCCAAACTGAAAATACCACAATCCCCGACCATTGCCGAAAATTATCAAAAATCTGTAATCCGCAGTTGTAAACGCCTGCTGGAGGTGGTATATTACTTGCGAGATGGTTGGTTTTCGCCCATACATACTTTCACAAAGGAAATTTATGATGAATGATCCATTTAAGAAACTTCTGATATCAATAATCACATTGTTTCTTCCTTTTTGTATAATGGCACTGGAAGAGGTGACCAGCTCATCTGAAATATTTTCTACACTCTGTTGGGCTACTGCATCTTCTCCGCTAAAGTGTCGTCAATACACACTTTACAGTCTCAAACATAAACTTTACTTTGTGTTTTTTGCCGGATATACCGGGAAAAATACCGGTAAACCTTATGATCCGACCGATTTTGATTTTGTTTCGATCTTTCAAAATAAATTAGAAGTATCTGCATTATCATTTGATCTGCAAGCTCATGGCAGAACACCACAAGTACAACATATGTTAAATCACAGTTTTCACCGGGAGGTTTCGGAAGAAAAATTTAACCGTTTTTCAGCTATTACCATAACTCCACGGGCTGCTCTTGCAGGCTATTTCCTGAAAGAAAAACACTTCAGCAGCGCAGTATATTTGCATAAAAATATCAAGTTGAGACCGGTTAATGGTCAAACAAAGGAGATCAAGCCGGTATTCAGAAATATCGTGATGCCAACTGAACTGTCCATGCCTTTTGATATATCAAAAATATCTGCCGAAGCAAAAAATCTGCCGCAGAAGAAACTTTCAGCAAAACTGGTTAAACGAGTAGAGAATGGATTTTTATTCCGGACGCTGAAAAACCAATACTATTACATCCGTGAAACGGCAGATGGGATTTTTCTTGCGGCTTTTGTCGATGATAAAATGGTAATCAACTGCAAATTTACCAATAACAGTGTTATCTCACAATTATCAGCCGATGGTCGTTTTGTACAAGCCTTTTCGACTTTCAATCCGTTCCGCTGTGAAATATTTTTCAACGTTCCTGATTATTCTCATCCACTGTTTATAAATGTGCGTAATGATGATTGCAAACGGGAAATATTTACGGTAAATGAGATCAAAAAATTGTAAACAAATATACAATTCAATATCATTCGTGAATTAAAACATCAACCTTGTATTATATGGCAAAACCGTATATATTACAACGGGATGATTTCGTAAATATGAAAGTACCGGAATGGTTGCTGAATAGTATGTGTGCGGTTTGGAATAGCGGTATTGAAGTGATTTATGCTAAAGATCCAATCGGTAACACCAACTATCGCAATGCTTACATTCATGGCAGTAACGCTTGGTATATTTTTAAATATTTACCCAAATTGGTAAACGAATGAAAAAAGATTGGCAGAAGAAACTTGGAAAAAGCCTGTTGAGAATAGTTGCTGCATTGGCAGTTATTCTTGGAATCCCGGCTATTGCTTATTTACTTTGGCAGCCGGGAAGTAATGAGCCATTACCGGGATATCGCAATAATGCCATCTGGATCGGTCATGGCTGGATGGGCGATGACGGTTGGTTTGAACGTAATAATCGCAATAAAGATAATTTCCGCAGAGTTGAAAAAATTTCCGCGTTGTTCAAAAAACTTTCCGACAATAAAATATCCACGGTTTATCCGCATTTATGCCCGGCAGAACTCAATGGAAAAATTGCCTCTTATGACAGCGTGCAAGTTGAGCTTTTTCTTGATATTGCCGCACAATACAACATCAAAGTCATTCCGTGGATTGGCGGGGTTTTTGAAGAATCTGCCCGACCTTCCGATAAAAAATGGCGGAAAAATTTTGTTGCCTCGGTCGATGAGCTCCTGAAAAAACATCCCCGCCTTGCCGGAGTGCAAATCAACATTGAACCGTGGCCCAGCGATGAGGTCGGTTTTTTGAAGCTTCTGGATGAACTTCGCCCGGTTACCGAAGGGAAAATCTTATCGGTAGCGGCTTATCCACCGCCGACAAGATGGCATCAATTCCCCGATGTTCATTGGCCATTGTTTTATATCATAAGGCTTACCAATCACTGCGATCAACTGGCGGTTATGATGTATGACACAGCTATTCCGCTGGAAAAATTTTACATTAAACTTATGACCGATTGGACAAATCAGTTGGCAGCCGCAACCAACTCAAGTGATTGCGAATTGTTGTTGGGAATTCCCGCTTATGATGATGCGGGAGTGGGTTATCATCATCCACAAGTGGAAAATATAAACTCGGCATTGCAAGGAGTTTCAGCATCTCCCCGCAAAAATGCAATAAACGGCATTGCCATTTACTGCGAATGGGAAATGGATGAAAACGAATGGCAGATTTGGCGTAAATTCATCCGGTAATTGGCAGAGGTCGTCAGCCTTTTTACAGAATGATAAATTTGAGCAGAGCGGATTACAGAAATATGAACAGCCGACCAAAGTTTTCTGCTTGATCGAGACTTTGGGAAGAATATTTCTCTGAAATAAAATCATCATCAAACTTGAAAAAGTTTTTCTATTTTGAGCGTAGAGATGTCATAAGTTAAATTTGTTTTACCTCCACCAGACTTTGTTTTCTCTGCAATCCCGTCATTTATGATGGGATTTTTTTATGCCGCGATTTTACCCAATGAATGGCAAGAATTTACACCGATTTTGCCGTCCAACAGAGAACATTCATAAATGCAGGATTCTCTCCATTTCGGGTGTGTTTCGCATAAATCTTGCGCAAATTCTCTGTTTGTAAATGTATGCCGTCATTTATGCGGAGTTCTTTTGTTAAGCGTTAGAGATTAGAGAGTTACACAAACACACGGCAAAATACGCAAAAATCTCTGTTTTTTCCGATTCTCTATTTACATACATTTCGATTTTAGACCAAACATCATTTATAAAAAAGTGTTCTCTATCCGTCATAACTCTTTGAGTGACAACATCCGTTAAATGACGGATTTTTCCGCAGAACGATACCAACGCCACCTTGAAATGCTCATCGAACTGTTCTCTGCACCGACCTACGCTTTTCAGTTGACAGTAAAGACAACATTTTCAAAACAGCGGCATTTCTGTTCCCCCCACTTACTCGATTGTCCGCACAACCGCCGCAACACGCCCCTTAAAACGCAAAAAGACGGCAAGATAATTCCAGCCGCCAGTAAAGGATTGTATTAAAGAGGCAATATGATGCGGAATTCTGCTCCGGCATCAGGATTACTGATAATCTCGGCTTTGCCGTTATGGATGAGAGCAATGTGTTTGACAATCGCCAAACCCAGCCCCGTACCGCCAAGTTCACGGCTGCGGGATTTATCCACCCGGTAGAAGCGTTCAAAAAGCCTGTCGTGATGTTCCGGAGCAATGCCGATACC
>JAFVPG010000311.1 GCA_017505415.1 Lentisphaeria bacterium
CTGATAACGGCAAGAGAATCATTCCAGTCACATGAAAAAAGTTTCGGAAAACCGTTTGCACCAAGCGTATTGCCGGTAAAACGCATGGCCCTGACAAGCAGATTCAAAACCGTATCCGGATTACCTTCATAATCATTTATTTTTTCATTGAGTATGGCGCGGTCTCCTGTCTCTGCTATATATTTGGCAATGGTAAAAATTCCCCAGACTATCGAATCACAACGGAAATGATTGAGATCGCCGCATTTCAACGAAACCGGATCAATATTAGTGGTGATTTTGCCATCAGTACGTACCGAATGCATCAAAAGGAGAATATTTTCTCTCGTTTCCTGCGGAAAAAATACAGCTCCGGACATGATGTCCTGCATTGTATCACGGAAAGTTTTTGAAGTTCCGGTGCCGGTATGACGATGGGAAATTGAACGGCCGCACCGCATTGTAGTTTTAATATTTTTCGGCAGCCAGACATTGACAAATTCATCAAGCATGGGGTCAGGAGTTGAAATCTGCTGTTTGGCAAGAATATTTTTCCATATTTCAGCAAACTCGGAATCAGCATTATCTACGGCAGTAAAATCATCATATTTTTTCAAGATTTCTGCCGCTTTTTCAAGTTCCGGAGCATTGGCAAATTTTATAATGACACGTTCAGAAGCGTGAGGAGCAAGGGTGAAATCAAGTTTGAAACTGCCGCACATCTGCACTCCGGAACCTTTGACTTCCGAATTGCTGAAATTATCATTGAATATCGCCTGCGGCGCACTTTCATCATTGCACACCCCGATAAATTTTTCACGACGCATCTCAAATTCAGAAAACTTTTTCGATGCATTGAAAAGAGAAAATCCTGCATGCTGTGCCTCAAATGCAAAGTAATCCAGCTTCAATGCATTGTATTGCGCTTCATAACTTCCGGTCATCTGATTGCCGCAGAAATGATAATACAGAATATCTTTCAGATAATCCCGCATCGAAAAATCCATATAAGGATAAACCGAAAAACTTTTCTCTTCATCACTGTTGTTAGTCAAAGTTACATCCCAGAGCATTACTGCATCTGCCGGAGGGATAAAATATTTGACCTCTGCCTGCAAATCATTTTTTCCTGACTTGAATTTGGTATAATACAATCCGTGACGGCATTCATAAGTATCAAGCTCTGTACGGCAGGGCAAAAAGGAAGGATTCCAAACTGTATCTTTTTCCTTAATGTATAGATAAAATCCGGGAGAATCCTCCGGCAAAGCCTGATACTGGTATCGTGTAAGTCTGCCGGTATGCGGCTGTTCATACCACACTGTACCCCCTGCCCTGTTTGACACAAACGCATCAAGTTTACCGATACCGCCGAGATAATTTATCCACGGCTTCGGAGTGAAAGGCGAAGTAACAACATATTCATGCGTATCTGTATCAAAAAAACCATACTTCATATCATTTTTATCCATACTCTGATTCCATTTTGAATTTTTACACTGCAGCGGCAAAAAAAGGGAACCGAAGATCCTTTTTGTCTTCAACTGAATTTTATGCTTTTTTTATGCGGAAAGTATTTCCGGGAGCATCTTCAATAATATAACCGGCGCTCTGAATTTCATTACGCAGAGCATCAGCACTTGCCCAGTCTTTGTTTTTCTTTGCTTCGACACGTTTCTGAGCCAGTTCGATTATCTCCTGCGGAATATCCGCTTTTTTAGCTGCATCGACATTGAGGAAACCGAAAATGCGGTCAAATTTACGGAAAAGGTCAAGGATTTTCGCACTGTCAGCAGCAGAAAGGGAACCTGCATCCATGCGTTTATTGCACTCTGCGCCGAGTTTGAAAATCACTGCATTACATCCTGAAACATTGAGATCATCACAAATCGCAGTATTGAATTCTGCATCATACTGAGCGATAAATTCATTAATATCCGGACATGAATTTCCGTTTGCCTCTTTCAAACGGATGAAAAGTTCATCAAAATATGCAAGAGAACTTGCCGCCTGTTTGAGAGCATCAAAGGTAAAGTTGAGTTTTTTGCGATAATGTGCGCCAAGCAGGACATAACGGATTTCTCTGCCTTTAAAACCTTTATCCATAAGGTCGCGGAGAGTGAAAAAGTTACCGAGTGATTTACTCATTTTTTCTCCGTTGACCATCAAATGAGCGCAATGCAGCCAATAATTGACATATTTGCAGCCGTTGGCACATTCACTCTGGGCGATTTCATCTTCATGATGCGGGAACATATTATCAATACCGCCGGTATGAATATCAAAAGTCTTACCAAGATATTTCATAGCCATTGCACTGCATTCAATATGCCAGCCCGGGCGTCCTTTACCCCACGGACTTTCCCAGAAAACATCACCGTCATTTTCGTCCCAAGCCTTCCAGAGTGCGAAGTCTGCCACAGAATCTTTGGCATATTCATCGGTTGAAATACGGACACCTGCACGCTGATTTTCACGGTCAATTTTAGCAAGTTTGCCGTATTCAGGGAATTTGTCGATAGAGAAATAAATGGATTTATCCTCTGCCTGATAAGCATAACCTTTTTCCATCAGAGTTGAAACAAGAGCAATCATTTCAGGAATATGATCGGTAGCGGCAGGATAAACTTCTGCAGGTTCAATACCGAGAGTCTTCAAATCATCAAAAAATGCCTTCTTGTAAATAGCAGTAAAATCATTGAGTTTCATGTTCTGCTTGCGGGAATCACGGATAGTTTTGTCATCAACGTCAGTGAGATTCATGACCTGAGTGACTTTGTATCCTGCATACTCCAGCGCACGGCGCAGCAAATCTTCAAACATATAAGCACGGAAATTGCCGATATGAGCGAAATTATAAACAGTAGGTCCGCAAGTATACATTCTTGCTTCACCTTCATGCACAGGGCGGAAAACCTCCTGTTTGCGATCCATAGTATTGAAAAATGAAATTTCCATAAGATAACTCCTTTTGATGATTTTGTATTTATGATATAATATATCATAAAATTTTAATCATTCAAGTGCAAACAAAAAAAATGCCGCCCTTTCGGACGGCATGCAATTGCAAATTCAATCAATCTTCAAGAACATCTGCAATACGTACATTGTCATGATGAATATCTTTGATCTTGTCGATAGCTTTTGCCATTTGATTTTCAATTTTGGCAACAGCTTTATCGACTGCACGATAGAGATCATCATCATCGTCAACGGTACTGACAAATTCGTGACCTTTGGTACTGACAGTAATAGTAACTTTGAAATTGAGTTTTTCTTTTTCTGTAACTACCCGTACACTGGAGATCTTCAAATTTTTGTCTGTGATGGATGCTGCCACGGCATTTTCAATTTTTTCCTGAATAGCCGGAGTGACGTCGAAGTTGCGACTGCTGATTAAAACGTTCATAAAATACCTCCCGGGTTAGTTATTAAAATCATGCCGCAAACCGCGTGCTTGCGGAATGAAAATTACATTACATTGAAAAAGCAGGTCCGAGATAAATCTCTTTTGCTCTCTCATCATTGACCAGAAAATCACTGCTGCCTTCAAGCAATACTTCACCTTTTGCCATAATATAGGCACGGTCAACCACGCTTAAAGTTTCCCGCACGTTATGGTCAGTAATCAAAATTCCCATATTGCGGTCACGCAGTTTCAAAATAATTTTCTGGACATCAAAAACAGCCAGCGGGTCAACTCCGCTGAAGGGTTCGTCAAGCATCAGAAATGACGGATTTGTCACCAATGCACGGGTGATTTCCAAACGGCGGCGTTCCCCGCCGGAAAGAGTCATCGCCTTCTGCTTGGCTAGATGCGACAACTCAAGCTCCTCAAGATGCTGTTTCAATCTTTTGGCACGTTCTGCACGGGATATATCAAGCGTTTCGAGAATCGCCATCACATTATCCTCCACACTGAGCTTGCGGAAAATTGACGGTTCCTGAGCCAGATAGCCCATTCCTATCCTTGCTCTGCGGAACATCGGCATGTGAGTAATATCAACTCCACGGAATTTCAAACTGCCTGAATCCGGTTTTACCAATCCCATGACCATATAAAAAGAGGTTGTTTTACCGGCACCATTGGGACCGAGCAGACCGACAACTTCGCCACTGCGTCCGTAAATGGAAACGCCGTTCACGACTTTTCTGCCGTGATATACTTTGCAGAGATTATCCGCCTGTATTAAAATTTCGCCTTTTTGTGCGTTTACGGTTTCAAACATAACACCTCTTCAACAAAGATCCACATCTATCTTCAAGAGTGCTTACATATTTCAAATAAGCATCTTCATTCATCATATCATCCAATTCGGAACTGTCAATATCGCCGAGACGGCAGAGCCATCCTTTCTCCTCGGGAGAATCACTGATAAGCCCGGGTTCGTCTTCCAGAGCATCGTTAACTGCAATAATAGTTCCGCTGATGGGAGCATAAATATCAACAGATGCATCATCAGACTCGACCACTCCGAGAGTATCTCCGATAATAAAGTCATCATCTTCGCCCGGCAATTCGACATAGGTCACTTCTCCAAGAGTTTCTGCGGCATATTCTGAAATGCCGATGACTGCCTCATCCCCGATAAGTTCCACCCATTCGTGATCTTCTGAATAATACTTCATAATTTCAACAACTCCTGATATTTTAATATTTCCGTTTTTCAGGAAATCCTTTCATTATTAACTTATATTTTGTTCACACTATATAATATTCTATATTCGGCATGCTTGTCAAGTGAAAAATCAAAAAAATCTGCATTTTTTTGCATAAAAACACCATTTTCAGCATATCAAACGGCAAAAATCGCTCACCACACCGCTTTCATCCGTATTTGCAGGGCATTTCAGCACTGAAATTTCCGCAAATTTGCCGGAAAAAAGCAAAAATCCATCTGCCGCATGCGGAACTTGCGAAGAATAAATGACTTGCGCCTGCTGTTCCGCATTTTCCGCGCTCCAAACGACCGTCTCGCCCGGTTGCGGAATTTTGCGTCCGTTCCAACGTCCGAGCAGCAGCGGCAAAGCACAATTCAAAGTGTTGTAAGGTGGCAAAACATCCTGCAAACGGCACAAATTCCATGCCCCGACTCCTGTCGCCCAGACACCGGGAGTATTGAAAAGAGCGATCCAGACATCATCACTTTTTTCCCGGTCAAAAAAGAGCATAACACACGGAAACTCTCCATTTGCTATTTCAGTCCGCACAGCGATACAGCGTACTGAATCGATCTCTATTTTCCGGGAAGTTCCGACTTGCCAGTTTTCAATATCGACTTTCAATTCTGCAAGAATCTCAAGCGTTTCAGTTCCGAAAATTGCAATACTGCCGAAAACTTCCGACAAATCCTGTAATTCTCCGCTTTCAAATTTTTTTGAACACACAACTTTTGCTGACGGAGCAAAAGAGCAGAGAAAATCCTCTTCCGCCATGCGAATCGCAAAAGGCGTATCAACAAGTTTCCCATCCTCCTGCCAGCAAATGAAACCGCCCTCCCCAACTTGAACAGCAGGTGCGATCGCATGCATTTTTTCAAAGTTTTTTCCGGTCAGGCGATAAATATTTGCACAGCAAAAATCAATTATACATGCACCTTCAGAGGCGTGAATGTATTCATTTTTGAATCCATCACCGAACTGAAACGGCATCGTCCAGCTCCCGACGGGAACCATTTTTGCATCGACTTCAAAATGATAATCAAAAAGCGGAGTCTTGTTCAAAGATGCCATTAAAGTACCAAATCTTTCTGTGCGCTCTTTAAAAGTTCTATCGCTTTGTCAGCACCCTCCGGATGACGGAAAACACTGGTTCCGGCAACCATCAGATTTACACCGTTCTGCGCAGACGGAATCACAGTTTTTGCATCAATACCGCCGTCGATTTCAAGCAGGATCGGCAGATTTCTTGCAGTTATTTCATTGCGCAAAGTACGGCATTTGCCGAGAACTTCACTCATAAAACTCTGTCCTCCGAATCCCGGTTCAACAGACATGACAAGAATCATATCGATTTTTTCCAGATACGGGAAAAGTGCTTCTGCCGGAGTTTTCGGCTTGATGACCATACCGACTTTCAAATCAAATTTGCGGCAGAGTGCAATCACTTCATCAGGATCATCATCACATTCTACGTGGAATGTGATCAAATCTGCTCCTGCTTTGGCAAAAGGTTCAATATATTTTGCCGGATTGGTCAACATCAGATGTGTATCAAAAAAGATGTCAGTTTTTTTGCGGATAGCACTGACGACCGGAGGTCCGAAAGATATATTCGGTACAAAATGTCCATCCATAATATCCAGATGGAGCATATCCGCTCCTGCATCTTCAATGCGTTTGATCTCGGATTCAAGATTGCTGAAATCAGCGGCGAGCAATGAGGGAGAAACCAGCAGTTCCTTATTTGAAAAACTTTCCCATGTACGTTTCATTTATTTTTTCCTTTAAATATCAAGATCTTTGACGCCGGCAGCATGTTTTTCAATATAAGCACGGCGTGGTTCAACAACATCACCCATAAGCAGAGTGAACATGCGTTCTGCATTAACGGCATCTTCCATAGTGACTTTGATCATTTTGCGGCTTTCGGGGTCCATAGTAGTTTCCCAGAGCTGGCTGGGATTCATTTCACCGAGACCTTTGTAACGCTGGATATAGAGGCCGTCCTGACCTTTTTTGCGGACGCAGTTGAACAAGTCCTCAAGACAGCGCACCTGATCAACGTCATCACTGTTGCCATAAGTTACTTCCAGAATGATTTCTCCGGCATCAAAAACCTGTGCAGGAGTAAGGTTGCAGCTGGCAAGATGTTCAGTCATTCTGCGGCAATCCTCTGCTTCAAAAATATCAATAACATCAATTCCTGAAGACATTTCCAATTCCGCAAGAGTATCAGCATCAATACCTTCAAGATCTGCGGTATCAATATTTTCCTGCGGATTTTCAACAGCCTCATTGATACGGATTTTTGCATCAGAGACAATGTTTTCCAACTCTTCGGGAGAGTAAGCATAACATGAAGTCGTAGTTCCGTCAAGTTCACGCACCATGACCTGTGCAATGGGAAAATTGCCGTCTGCATTTGCGGAGTTGAAATAATCCTTGACGTCTGCACCGACACGGCGGATACGGGAGGCAATATGCGAAGCTTCATTGTAAAGCTTTATCAGCAAACGAACCTGATCGAGCGGCAGGACTTCATTTTTAGTTGTACGGACAGTAACAGCTTCACTGCCGAGTTCAACCAGATGAGCATTAAGCTGGTCATCAGTGTCAATATACTGGAAACGTTTACCTTTGGTAATTTTGTA
>JAFVPG010000312.1 GCA_017505415.1 Lentisphaeria bacterium
CAGCTCTGGATTTGATATAAGTGAATGCGGCTTCCGCACTCTCCTGCATGACTTTGCCGAGAGAACCGGTAAGTTTCAAAGAGCCTTTGCCCGGAACTTTCAGGACTTCCACCATAAGGATAACGCCGCCGACACTTGTCCATGCCATGCCTGTGGCGCTGCCGACGGCAGTTTTGCGTTCTGCTTCTGCGATAGTGAATTTGCGGCAGCCGAGCAGGGTGGCAATATCATCTTTTTTGAGTGATATTTTGGGATTTTCGCCGTATTCGCCGTCAACGATTTTGCGGGCTGCTTTGCGGCAGCATTGTGAAATCACACGGTCAAGCTGGCGTACACCGGCTTCACGGGTATAATAGTCAATAAGCTCATTTACTGCACTGACATTGAATTTGACCATGCCGTTCAATCCGTTGGCATCAAGTTCACGGGGAACAAGATATTGACGGGCGATCTCTTTTTTCTCAAAAGCTGTATAGCCCGGCAGTCTGATAAGTTCCATACGGTCAAGCAGAGGTTCAGGGATACTGTCAACTGTATTGGCGGTAGCAATAAAAAATACTTTGCTCAAATCATATTCAAGTTCCAGATAATGGTCACTGAATGTTGAATTCTGCGCACTGTCCAGAACTTCCAGCAGTGCGGAAGCCGGATCTCCGTGAGTATCTTTGCTCAATTTATCAATTTCATCAAGCATTATCAAAGGATTGCAGACACCGGCTTTTTTCAAGTTTTGAATGATTCTGCCGGGCATTGCACCGATATAGGTACGGCGATGACCTCTTATTTCCGCTTCGTCACGAACACCGCCGAGGGCGATGCGGATAAATTCACGGTTCAAAGCGCGGGCAATGGATTTGCCGAGAGAAGTTTTTCCGACGCCGGGAGGACCGACAAGGCAGATGATCGGTGATTTTCCGTCTTTTTTGAGTTTGAGGACGGAGAGAAATTCAAGGATACGTTCTTTGACATCTTTCAAACCGTAGTGATCTTCGTCAAGGATTTGGGCTGCTTCTGCAACATCAAGGCGATCTTCGGAACATTTGCTCCACGGAACTGAAAGTATCGTATCTACATAATTATATGCCACATGGTATTCGGGAGACATCTGCGGGATGACTTCAAGTCGTGAAAGTTCTTTGCGTACAACGTTTTCTGCGTGTTCAGGCAATTCAGTAGAAGCAAGCCGCTGTTCGATTTCAATAATATCCGGGTTGCGGTTGTCTTCGCCGAGTTCCTTTTTGATAATGCTCAACTGTTCACGCAGGAAAAAGTCACGCTGTGTTTTGCCGACTGCTTCGTGGACCTCCGCCTGTATTTTCGCACTTATACGGGAAATTTCAATAGTACGGTTCATCAGGACGATAAGAAAATGCAGTCTTTTGTCAATAGCAAGTTCTGCCAGCAGATAAAATTTTTCAATAAAGCTCAACGGCAGTGAATCGGTCATCAAATCAGCCATTCTGCCGGGTTTATTGACATTGGTGACTGCGATTTTGAATTCTTCCTGTAAAGCTCCGCTCAAAGTACTGTCGGCGAACATTGACGCAACACTTTTCACCATACCGCCGAGTTCTTCTTTATTTTCAACGGTGTCTTCAATTTTTTCGTAAGCGACTTCGTCATAGTCTTCATTGACATCGACCCGCAGCATGGTGATACGGCTGATACCTCTGACGAGTACACGCACCATGCCGTCCGGGAAATTCACCTGTTTGATGATACGGCACAATGTACCGGTTCTGGAGATCATGCGGTTTTGAAATTTGAATTGCCCGAATGTTCCTTTGATCTCATTGTTGTCCTTAAAATCCTCTTTATCAGGCATTTCAGGGAAAGCGGCAATCAATCTGCCGTGATTGAATGCTTTGGCACAGCCTGTTTCATTGCGGCCGTCAACTACGATTGAAGCCAGACAGTATGGCATTGCCGCCTGCTTGTGCAGAATGATCATCGGCGCACTTGCCGGAGGTGCTTTGTCGGGACTTTTCAAAGATATGTTGATGTCTTCATTCATAGAAATTACTCCTTTTAAATTTTTTTCAGCATTTCAGGATTGATATGCTCGAAATATTCTCCTAACAAATAAAGCGAACCGCAAAAGACTTTTCTTGTACTGTTCGCAGATGAACTGTTCAAATATTCTTCAAGTGAAGAAAATATTTTTATTTTTGAAAAATCAGGATCGATTTTTTTCAGAAGTCCGGTCAGGCGTTCGCAGGAGCAGCTTGGCCGCCCGGTATATGCCAGAGGCATAAAACAGAATTCCTCTGCCAGCGGCAGTAAATTGCGCAAACATTCGCCTGTATCTTTGTCTTCAAATGAGGCGAAAACAAAACTGAATTTTTCAGATGGAAAAAATTCTGCCAGACATTTTGCCAATGCCGCTGTTCCGTCCGGGTTATGTCCTCCATCGAGTAAGGAACCGTCAGAGAGCAGCTGAAATCTGCCCGGCCATGTTACCTCCTGCATTGCTTCAAGCATGAGTTTGAAATCCAGATTGAAATTTTTGCTGATATATTCAAGCACGTTGTAAGCAAGAGTGAAATTCAATCTCTGCATATTTCCGGCCAGTGCGAGTGCAACTTTGCCGCAAGGAGTCATGACCTCCTGAGTCATATTCCTAATGCCGGTCAAGGGGAATTCATGTTCAACTGCAAAAAACGGAGAATTTTTT
Organism: Lentisphaeria bacterium; assembly: GCA_017505415.1. GTDB lineage: Bacteria > Verrucomicrobiota > Lentisphaeria > Victivallales > Victivallaceae > RGIG5270. The sequence goes on from JAFVPG010000312.1 coordinate 2,675, forward strand.
TCAGCGGCGATATGGCGCAGAACTTCTCTGGCTTCCGGCGGCATGATTCCGCAGAAAACGGGAGAATTTTCCTTGATTATACCACCTTTTTCAAAAGCGATTTTTTCCAGAGTGTCTCCGAGATATTGGCAATGTTCGAGGGCGATATTGGTTATGACGGCAATATCGCAGTCCACGACATTTGTTGAATCAAATCTGCCGCCCATGCCGGTTTCCCAGACAACAAAATCAACATCATTGTGCATGAAGTAAGAGAGCGCCAAGATTGTGGTAAATTCAAAATAAGTTACAAATTTACCCTCTTTTTTCATTGCTTCTGCGTGAACAAACAATTTTTGAAATTCTTTTTCAATTTCAGTATCAGAAATCATTTCTCCGTTGATGCGCATGCGTTCGTTGAATGATACCAGATGCGGAGAAGTATAAAAGCCTGTTTTCATTCCGGCTTTATGCAATGCTTTTTGCAGCATTGCACCCGTGGAGCCTTTGCCGTTGCTGCCCGCCAGATGGATAAAACAGGGGCGTTTGCCTTTTTCCGGATAACAACCAGCTCTCGTCATCAATTCTGCTGTTTGCGACAGACCGAGTTTGATTCCGAAAGTTTCAAGTGAATGTAAATATTCGTCAAGTTTCATTATTCTACAGGTTTCTTTGACCAGTTGGGGGTTGAAAAGTAATTTCCAGCGCGGAAAAGCTGACGTTTTTTGCCGGTGAAAGTATCAATGATAAACAGACTTGATTTCTGACCGCCGTCAAAAGTCTGACTGCATACGATATGGCGGTTGTCAGATGCCCATGACGGGGATTCCCAGCGTCCTGTAAGGTTGGGAACAAGTTCATTGCGTTTGTTTTTCATATCCAGAATAGCGAGACGGTATTCTCCATCAATGCGGGTGACATAAACAATTTTGTTGTCGGTTGACCAGTCTGGAGTCAATGCTTCACGTCCGACACTCGGAAGTTTCTGTTTCTGCCGTCCGTTCAGGTCGCAGATGTACAATTCAGGTCTGCCGGAAGCATCGGAAAGATAGCAGATCCATTTGCCGTCAGGACTGAAACATGGAGAGGCTTCGACTGCTTTGTCATAAGTCAAACGGCGCATTGTCCGGGATTCAACAGCTTTAAGATACAGTTCAACCTGTTTGTCCTTGCTGAGAATCAGTGCCATCATTCTGCCGTTCGGAGAAATTGCCGCTCCGGTATTGAGTCCTGCAAATGCGGAGAGACGGCGGGAACGGTAGGGCGAAAAATTAGTTTGAATGATGTCCATGGAGGCTTTGTTGTATTTGCTGTATGCGACAGATTTGCCGTCGGGGAAAAATCCCGGCTCAACGCAGAGTGAGTTGAAGCGGCTGACCTGCTGGATTCTTTGACCGTCAATATCTGCCAGATAAATATTGCGCAGTTTCATGTTTCTGCCCATTGAAAAAGCTATGCGGGTGCGGCAGAGCGGCGGCAGATTGAATGCATCATTCAAAATGCTGTCAACGAGAAATTTTGCCCGTTCCCGTTCATTGCTGCCCGGAATTGAACTTTGGATTCCTTTGCGGATATGTCCTTCTGTCAGAATGTAGCCGAGCTGCTGCCCCTGACGGATTTCAAGAGTATAATCTGCATTGCCGCTGCGGGCGATACTGAACCAGTTTGAAGCATGTATCATATTTTCAATTTCTCTCTGCTGTTTCGGAGAGACATTGGCGTAATGAATGATAATGGATGGATTTGATTCAACGCTTTTGCGGATCACAATAGGTGCCCCTGTCAGATATACTGCCGCTGACGAAATGCAGAGCAAAACAGCTAATAATTTGGCTCTCATCATTTTATAAAAATTCCTTTATTATTTATTCTGGTTATTATGTATTGGATGAATATAGCATTTTTTGCATATTTTACAAGAGAATTTTACTCCTTTTTGCGGATAAAGGTTCACTTTTTTTGAGTTGCCGGTATCAGAAGTGAATATTGAGTTGTTTTCCTGTTGAAAAATTCATCTTTTTTTATTTTTTCTGCTTGCTTTTCGCAAAAAATGATGTAAAATGTCTGCGAAAGGATTTTTATTGCTGATATGCTGAAAAGATTTGAAAATTATCTCGTCAATGAACGGAATTGCAGTGAACATACTGTAAATGCTTATATACGTGACATCAAACAATTTTGCCAACTTGTATTTCAGGACGAAAATTTTAATGATTTTGCTGTTGTTGACAGGGACAATGCACGCTATTTTCTGGTCAAACTTTTTGAAAATAAAACCGGCAAAAGTTCCACTGCCCGCAAACTTTCATCGCTTCGGGCATTTTATCGCTTTCTGCTGAGGGAGGGAATAATAAATGAAAATCCTTTTGTCGGGGTTGCCGCTCCGAAAAAAGAGAAAAAACTTCCGGAAATACTCTCCGTCGATGCGATTGACAGCCTGGTAAATTCTGTCAGAACTTTTTCTGCTGCTGCCCCTCATAAAAAAGATGAAGAGGCAGTTTTTGCCGAATTGCGTGATATTGCCATGATAGAAGTTATTTATTCCGGCGGTTTGCGCATCAGTGAAGCTGTAAATCTTGATTGGCGTGACTGTGACTTTTTCGGTGATTCAATGAAAATCAAAGGTAAGGGCAAAAAAGAACGTATTGCAATGCTCGGCGGCGCCGCATTGAATGCGATTTTTGCCTATCGGAATCAATGTCTTGCCATGAGTTTTCCGACGACAGGTGCAAATCCGGTTTTCCGCAACCGTCTCGGCGGCAGATTGACAGCACGCAGTTTTCAGCGTAACCTGAAAAATTATCTTGCGCAGGCAGGTCTTTCGCCGGATCTTACTCCGCATAAATTGCGCCACTCTTTTGCAACTCACATGCTTGATAATGGTGCTGATTTGCGTTCAATTCAGGAAATGCTCGGACATGAAAACCTTACGACAACTCAGATTTATACTCATGTGTCTCTGCGCCGTATGCAGGACGTTTACAAACAGGCTCATCCGTCC
>JAFVPG010000313.1 GCA_017505415.1 Lentisphaeria bacterium
ATGGAAGGAGCAATCAAACATTCCGCCGAAAAACAGCCTGACACCACCCAGACGCTGACACTCACGCGCCAGCGTCACAAAACGGGGATGGATATCCCCTTGCGGGGGTGCAGGGGGGCGCAAGCAGCCCCCTTGCAAAAAAATCAATCAATGTTTAGTACAGATCCTTTTGAATTACTTTTGAAATTACCTCTATTGTCCGCACAGTTTCAGTAAACCTGCAATATCTGCAACTGCCATACATTCAACAGTATCTGCTGCCCCGTAATAAATTTTTACTTCTCCGCTTTCTTCGAGTATCATGCCTCCGGGGAACATTACGCTTCCACGCATGCCTTCAAGTTCATATTTATGTTCGGGGACAAGGATCGGCTCATTGTACATGCCGATGATTTTTGTCGGGTCTTCGAGGTCAAGCAGCATTAACCCGCCGTAATAAACTTTGTGCCAGTCCGGATGCCATGAATAAAGTTCCTCTGGAACATTGCGGACTCCGTGAAATGTTGTCAGCCAGCCTTTTTCGGTTTTCACAGGCGGAGCTGCAGGGCCTATTTTGCTGTTGGCAAAAGGCACATTTTCTCTGCCGAGCAGTAATTTATGCTCTCCCCAATAGCAACAGTCGGGAGATTTTGCGCACCAGATGTCAAAGTCCTCATCGCCTTCACGGCTGTAAACCGGGAAAGGACGTTCCAGCCGCATGAATTTGCCATTGATTTTTTCCGGAAAAAGAACCATATTACGGTTATCAGGCGCAGTAAGATTCAGAATTTCAAAACTGCTGAAATCGTCAGTTACAGCAATCCCGCCGATAACTCCATGTCTGGTATTGGCGGCAAAACACATATAACATCTGTTGTCAATAACACTTAAACGCGGGTCATAAACATGATATATTTCCTCGGTCTGCAATTCAAAACAGGGTTTCGGCTGAACTTCCCAATGAAAACCGTCATCACTGAAAGCCAATCCCAGAGTTATTTGAGTGTTTGGCGGCCATTTGTACGGTTCTCCGGTAAGGACAGCAATTTCCCGCTGTTTTTGAAAGTCAGCTTCTGTCCTGCCGTAGTCATCACGGAATACCATTACATATTTGCCGTTGAATTTGGTTACTCCTGCATTGTATATTTGAGCGGCTTCAAATGGAATATCCTGCGGTGATAAAATCGGGTTGCCGGAATATTTTTTTATACATGAAGGTTGAGAGAAAATCATTTTATGTTTTGTCCTTTCTTTACTTTGAGTAAACGGAAACTTCGAGGTTTCATGCTGATTTGCGGGTTGATATTTTTATATTCATCCAGAGTGTCTTGAATTTGAGAATATTTATTCAAAGATATATTTTCTGTTTGATACGATGAATTGAATAATACCAGAAGTTTTTCATTGCCTGTTTCCCATGATGATAGCAGTATGCCGCTGTTTGCCGGAGAATCAGGATTGCGCCAGTACGGTGACCATAAAGCGTTGTCTATGTTGAATTTATCAAGTACGTCCCATATCATGCGCAAACCTGGCATCATTGCTTCTGTTCCGTTCCACATGGATTCTCCGTGAACGAAACACAAGCCGCACATTTCTGAAAGAGTTGCTTTATTTTTCTGCGCTTGAATATAATGCATCAGGATTCCTCCGGGGAAGAAATTACTTGCAGTCCCGAGTGCATCTGTGGCATAGAGGATGGATTGGAAATATTCCGGTGTCAAAGTTGTGTAATCAGGGGCAGTAAGCCACTCTTCGCCTGAAGTTATTACATCGACCCATAGAGAAAGCGGGGTTGCAGAATATCCATGCAGATACAGAATGCCGTCAGGATTATTTTTCTTGACGATATTCTGATAGCGCAGGAACATCTCTCTTGCTTCAAGCAGCGGCACTTTGCCATGTATTGTTCCTTTTTCATCCCGGTAGCCGCAGCCGTGAAAACGGTTGGAACACGGTTTCAGGAAGGTAAGGTCCATATAAAAAGAATCTACGCCCTGTTTGATACGGTTATTTGCTCCTGTAAGATAAAAATTCTGCCATGCCTGAACCGGACAAACATAAGTTCCATGCTGTTCTACCGGCAAACGGGTTATCGGCCATGATTCAAATTCAATCAGATATTTTGCAGTTTCCGGCAGGCGGAACGGGGTGAAAAAAGCGTCATACCAGAGCATTTGTGTTGTGCCGAGAGTATTTTTATGATTTTTGAGCCATTTGTCAATATATTTGATTTCATTTTCAGGCGGCATTGGATTACCGCTTTGGATGGTACGCAGTTTCCAGCATGGCATAAGCAGGGTATAAATATCGTCTTTTTTAAATGGACGTAAATCTTTGTCATAAAAGAAACGGTTTCGCGCATTGCCGTTGAAAACTGCAGTACGCGGTTTCAGGCTGACCGTTGCCTTGCTGCTGTCTACATTGCCGACATAACCTGCTCCGGAACGGCGCAGTGCCGCCCGGTTGGTTAAATTTTTGGTCGGTGTCAGGAAAAATGCAAACTCATAATCAAGAGTATTTTGGATTTCTTTGGTATTATCTATCAGGATGAATTCAGCTTTGAATCTGGTGCCGGTATTTTCTGTTGCGGAGTAATATTTTTTTACTGACATATTCTGGCTGGACGGCAGAGCAAAGAAAATACCTCTGTCTTCGCCGCCGATCCAGTAAAAATTATGGAAAATATCACCGAATTTCCAGCCGTTGCCTGAAAAATTTATAGCAAACTGCATTTCAGGTTCAGGCAGCTTTTTTGTAGATTCTGCTCCTGCTATCAGTGCAGAATTGAAGACCAGTTCACGGACGTTCATTGCATTATTGGCACGCATATAGCGAAGTTGTCTGGCATCCAGCGGCATAATGATAGCAAGTTTGTGTAGTTTTACATTTTTTTTCAAAGGTTTGAGAGTTGTGCGATAATAAGCCATACCATCAAATTCAACTCTGACTTCAGCATTGATTTCAAGTTCAGCAGAAACGCCTTTAAGCAGAAGAGTTGCCCCTCTTGCATCTTTTTCCTTTATTACAGGTTTCCCTTGAGGTTTGAAATATTGTCTGCCTGAATCGGTTACGGCTTCAAATATGAAATTATCTGCGGAAAAAAGTTTATTTCTTAAAAATATTTTTTCCGGCAGCAGAGATTTTGTTCCGAAAATATATGAATTATTATTGGTGGTTATTTTTATTTGTCCGTTATTTTCTGATATTTCCGGAGTTTTCCACATTGGCGGCGGTGCAGTGACTTTGCCGAGATTATCGGCATTCATCCATTCAGGGCGTTTGAGAATATTCTTTTTTTCACTGAAGGTAAATTTATTTTCACCTTTTGAGTTGCGTAATACTGCCTGTAAGGTCAGTTCTGCGGGGGCTTGTATTTTGCTGATGTCAAAATCGAGTTCAAAACGGTTTTTGTTTTGATTGACTGCAACAGTTTTTTTCTGTAATAATTGGTTATTGTTGTTTTTCAATATAATATCAGCAAAAAAGTCACCTTTCAAATTCATATTTGATACGTCACCGAGAACAATCAGTTTCATTTGCTGATGATTAACTGCGGAATCAACCTTGAATGCAGGTTCAAGTACTGTTATGTAACGTCCGGCAGCAATCGTTCCGTCTGAATCAGTCAAACGCCAATACATCATTGAATTTACAGGATTATTAACAATTACTTTTGGGGGCCAGTCAATATTTATTCCATTTGTTGGAATTTTTTTTGCGGTACGCAGTGGTTGACCGGATTTGCCGATTTCCCAAAGCAGACCTGATAATTCAGCTTTTACGGGAGCAGTACATGAGCCTTTGACTCCGAAAACAGGTTCTTTATCTGCGCGGAAAACGGTTTTTGCCCCTGCGAAGTGCAATTCTCCGAAGTCACGCGGATTTACCCAGTCTCTGCCTTTGGGAACGGGCGCCCATGTAAGAACACGATCGGGATTGCCGTTCAAATCTTTGCGTATGTCGCCGAAACAATAAAGGAATTGTGCAGGAATGATGGTTCCGGGGTCAGGTGCGGAGCGCTTCAGACTCTTCCACGGGATCGCCACTTCCAGTTCCCATGTGTAAGCGCTCATATAAGATTGAGCAATAAGTCTTGAGGCCTTTTTCCAGACCGGATTCCATTGTTCAGGCGGCTGTTTGACCTGACCTTTTGCTTTCATATCGGCATAGCCGCCCGCACGTTCTGCAATGAACCGGACAATATCATTCATTTTTGTTCTATCCGGTATCAGTGCAATATCGAGGGAATCTACTGTCCAGATATTGAGGTCGTCAAATGGTATCGGTTTGAATGCCGCTGCCCATTCGATGTCAGTTCTGAAACCAATATACAGATTTTCCCGGTCATAAGCAAGATAAAGTTCCTGTTCGCGCGGAGAGAAAATGCCGGTTGAATTATTGAAGGCGGGCAGTCTGGCAGCATTTTTCCATTCGTCATTTTTTATATTTCCATCAATGATAATCGTTTTTTCAAGTTCAGGAACGCGGCAGACAAAGTACTCATTTGCCGTCATCATTACGGAAAAAAGAGACAAAAATCCCGTAAGTAATCTTTTTATCATTTTTTTACCTCGTTTTTTTGGAAAAATTATTCAGTGAAACCGTTACTGGGTCCCCAGGGATTATCAACATTGGTTTTGTCAGTAAGAGATTTCAGTTGCACAGCAGAAGCATGAAAATCGCTGAAAAGCATATTGGTTGTATTGCCGTGGCGGCTTTTAGCTCCATTGTAACCGTCATAGGTGGTATTGCTTACGGAATATCCTGTCCCATTTGCAGTTACGTTATTGAGTTCTGCCAGCAAACAGCGGTTTGAAGGATCTTTGATTGTGATTATTTTTCTGTAATACAGGGAGGTTTTGTCAGCGCTGCCATGCCCTGATGTAACGTTGTGAGTTGGATAGGTGTGTACATTCATGCCGAAGTTATAATAATCGCCGCTGACAGGATTAAGAGATGGACATTTGAATTTTTTACGGTTATTATTCACGACACGATAAGATGTCTCTGCATAATCTGCCGGCATAATATCTGCGTTCTGCATAGTTTTGATCCATGTTGCTTTTGCGGCAATATTATCATAATTGGCAGGCATATAGTCGTCATAACTGTCGGTATAAAACAGAAAAAGAGTTCCGATTTGTTTTGCATTGCTCAAACAATTGATGGAGCGGGCTTTTTCTCTTGCCTTGTTGAGTGAGGGAAGAAGCATTCCTGCGAGAATTGCGATAATGGCAATGACGACCAGAAGTTCAATCAGTGTGAAAAGTTGAAGTTTTACGACTGTGTTTTTCATGATTTTTCCTTTCGTTGGAGGGTGAAGATTGATTGCAGTATTTACAAAATGTGTTTTATGCTTTTTTAGAATACATCAAATAACAGGACAAATCAAGCATTTTTGATGGCAATTTTATGAAACAAATTGAAACATACTCTTGATAAATTATTACTGTGCAGTACATTAACAATGCAAATAAAAAAGAGAGGTCAATATGAATATAAGGCTCTTGGCAAAAGAAGCAAAGTGTTCGCCTGCAACGGTTTCACGGGTTTTGAATAATTTTCCTTATGTAAAACCGGAGTTGCGGCAGAGAGTGCTTTTTACTGCGCAAAAATTGAATTATTCTCTGGCAAAAAATTGTTTTCTGATAATAATTCCGGAAAATCCTGAATTCTGCGGTTATCTCGGACTTGTATTGAATGCATTGCACAAAGAAGCTGTTCTGCGCAATTATCATTTGACGGTCATGAAAGAAAGTGATTTGCTGTCCGGTGGGGGCGCTTATCTTTTTGACGGATGTATCGCTATTGCCTACAAAAGCGGTCTTGAGAAACGTTGGAGCAAAGATTATATAATGCCAATGGTAAGTTTGAATTCATACGGTCACAGAAGTGATAATATTCTGGAGGTTTCTTCTGATAATAAGCAGGGAATTTATACTGTAATGAAATATTTGCAGGATAATAATCATACAAATATAGCTTTGCTTAATCTTGATACCCGTTCTCAGAATGAGGCACGGGATATTCTGGAACGTAATAATTTTTATCTTGAATATATGCATGAAAATTTGCCTGACGGATTGGGGGCAATATTTGAGAGCAGTCCCGGAAAATATGAAATATACAATAATATAATAAAGAAAGGTTTTACTGCAGTTTTTGTACCCGGGGAGGGAAGTCTGCCGGTTTTGTATCATGATTTGAAACAAGCAGGAATCAGAATCCCGGATGATTTATCTGTTGTAACCATGTCGCATGGATTTTTTTATGGAGCTCTTGAACCTGCTCTGTGTGCCATACAGCAGAATTATACGGTTCTTGCAGAGTACACTTTTGATATACTGGAAAATATCCGGAATAAAAAAACTGTGCAGAATAAAAAAGTCCCATATACTTTTATATATGGGATGAGTGTAAAAAAATTGCCTTTTTTTTGATTCAAGCGGATTTTTTGTCCGGCTTTACATGCAAAGAAATACGGTGTAACCGATGTATATCAGAAAGAGGATTGCACCCTCTATGCGGTTGAGGACTTTGCCGCTTGCAATAAAGATCAGAAGCAGCAATGATATAAAGGTCATTATACCGAAATCAATATAATTCAATGAAACATTTTCAAGCGGTTTTATAATTGAAGTAAGTCCGAGAATACAGAGAATATTGAAAATATTTGAACCTACTACATTACCGATTGCAATGTCGTTTTCGCCTTTGCATGAGGCTACGATTGAGGTCGCAAGTTCCGGAAGTGATGTTCCCACTGCAACAATTGTCAAACCTATTACTGCATCTGACATATTAAAAAGTTTAGCAAAATAAATTGTTCCCGCAAGAAAGATTTTTGCGCCGAAAACAAGGACTCCCAGACTTGCCGCAACAATTATTATTGCAAGGAATAACGGATATTGCGGTTGTGCTTTTTCCTCTTTTTCTGCATTTTTACGGGAAGCATAAACATTCCATATCACGTATGTCAGCAATGTTATGAAAAATACAGCTCCGGTTATACGGTTGATTCCACCTGTGAGCAGATAAACTCCTCCTAGTACCAATGAAATTATCAGCATGAACGGAGTGTCAAATTTCAACAGCTGTCTGTTGACGGTTAACGGCATAATGCAGGCACAAAGCCCCAGAATAAGACCTATATTGGCAATATTTGAACCTACAACATTGCCGAGTGAAATATCAGGATTGCCGGCAAGAGCGGCACTGATACTTACTGCAAGTTCAGGTGCGCTGGTGGCAAATGCAACCAGTGTCAAACCGATGACCAGAGATGAAATGCCGAATCTTTTGGCAATGTCAACTCCGCCTTTTACCAGAAAATCCGCTCCGTAGTACAATGCGGCGACACCGCATACCAGATAAAGAAGATTAATAATAAATTGCATTTTTTATTTCCTTTTATGTTGTAGCTATTCACTGAAAATATGGCGGCATTCTTTTATTGCTTCCGGACTTCCGAGTACTGTCAGCAGATCACCCTCTGCAAGAATGCTGTTGCCTCTGGGAACGATAATTTTGTCATCACGGTTTATCATCAATACCAGAACGCCTTTGGGTAATTTTATTTGAGAGAGAGTTTCTGTACCGAAATTTTTGGTAACGATCAACTCTCTTGAAATCATCTCTTTGTCACCGGTTTCTTCGATTGCCAGCGGAGAACGGGGTTTCTTTTTCAATGGAGCATCCAGTTTCAACAGCCTTGCCAGCGGCATTATGCTCATGCCCTGAAAAATTACAGAGGAGAGAACGATGAAGAAAACGATGTGAAACATATATGAATTTTCAAAAACATTGTTCATCATCGGGAAGGTTGCCAGCACAATAGGTGCGCCTCCACGTAATCCGACCCATGATACAAATAAACGTTCTTTCATGGAAAATTCACTTTTTATCAAACATATAAAAGTTGCTATCGGACGGGCAATAAACATCAGGAAAATTGCCACAAGCAGTCCGACTCCGCTGCCGAACAGAAGATCTTTCGGTGATACCAGTAAGCCCAGCAATATAAAAAGTATCACCTGCATAAGCCATGCCAGACCGTCATAAAAACGTCCGACTCCATTGTGGAAAACAAATATGCTGTTGCCCATTATCATGCCTGCAACATAAACAGACATAAATCCATTGCCTTTAAGCAGTTCTGCCACGGAAAAAGAGGCAAGTACTATCACGATGCCAAGCACATAATACAAGCCGTTATATTCAAAATCAATATTGTTGTAAATCCATATTGCCGCTTTGCCGCAGAGATAGCCGATAATGATTCCGACTGCCATCTTGTAGATAAAATTCGGAATTATAAGCAGATATGACAATGCGGAAGCTGATTCTCCCGTACTGCTTTCGAGCAGAACTATATTTATCATGAATATAGTTAGAAATGCTGCCATAGGATCGTTACTGCCGGATTCAAATTCCAGCAGGGATTGCAATTTCCCTTTCAGACTGACACTTTTTGAACGCAGAATCGAGAAAACTGCCGCCGCATCTGTTGATGATATAATACTCCCCAACAGCAGACACCACGCAAATGAAAGGGTTTTTTCCGGCAGAAAAAGAATTGCTGCGAAATATGTAAATATGCCGCTCAGAGATGCGGTCAGCAATACTCCGAGACTGGACATGATACTGCCGGGGAGAAAGACTTTTTTTACAGATTCCATTGATGTATCAAAACCGCCGGAGAACAGGATGAATGCCATTGCTATTGAACCGATGGCATTTGCCATTACTGCATCATTGAATGCCAGTTTTCCTATTCCTTCCTCTCCCGCAAGCATACCGACAACGAGAAACAGCAGCAGACACGGCATGTTTATATGTGTGGAAATTTTGCTGGACATCAAACTTGCCAGTAAAAGGAAAGCTACGATTGCGATAGCGCCAAACAAATCCATATTAAATATAAAAGTCCTCTTTCAAATCACATTTCTGTTTTATTTTTCGTTTTTGCTTCTTCTGCCATGAGTATCATTTCGACGGGGGTGAGATATTTTTTCTTATTGTTGCATTCTTTGCAGCATGCAACGACATTGCCTTTGGTCGATTTACCTCCCCGAACGACGGGAACGATATGATCCATAGTCAACTCTTCAGGAGTAAATTTCCCGCCGCAATAATGGCAGATACCTTTGCGGAGAAGCTCCTGAAAGAAAGGACTTTTCCGCAATTCTCTGGCTTTTTCCCGTTCACGTTTTATATGACGTTCGTCACGATGAATTTCGATATAATCGTCCATCAGCCGATGCTTACTCCTGAAGCCATTTCACCGTCAGTGGTGATAAGTTTCAAAGTATTGCCGTTTTTGGCGGCAAGGAGCATGCCGCATGATTCGACACCGCGGATTTTGGCGGGTTTCAAATTGGCGACGATGACGATAGTTTTGCCGATAAGCTCTTCGGGTTTGTAGTAAAGAGCGATACCGGCGACGAGAGGACGTATTTCAGAACCGACTTCAATTTTAAGTTTGAGAAGTTTATCTGCGCCTTCAATTTTTTCAGCTTCAAGGATTTTTGCAGTTTTGAGCTGTGTTTTGAAGAAATCGTCAATGGAAATAAGGTCGACAACGTTTTCTGCGGGAGCTTTTTTCTCAACTTTTTTCTCTGCTTTGGGTGCAGGGGCTGGAGCGGGAGCAGCTTCTTCCTGCAAACGGGGGAACAAAGGATCACTGTCCTGCATGGTGCAGCCGACAAGGATTTGAGCATCTGCATCAAGCAGATCAATACGGTCGGAAACTGCAGTTCCGAGAACTTTCTGCAATTCAGCCATTTTTTCAGGCATGATTGGAGAGAGCAGTACAGAGACATGATAAACTGCAGTTGCGGCGGTATAAAGAATAGTTTCCAGCCGGGCGGTTTCGCCTTTTTTGGCAAGAGTCCACGGGGCGGTTTTTTCCATATAACGGTTTCCGGCACGGACGATTTCCATGACACTGTCAATCCCCTGATCGAGTTTCATTTCAGCGATTGCCTTTTCCATAGCGGCTTTACCGGCTTTGACAGCGTTGATAACTTCGAGGTCGTCTGCATTGAATTCTGCGGGTTTATTGATAAGACCGCTGCTGTGGCGCAGAGTCATTTTGAGAACACGGCTGGCAAAGTTGCCGAGGTCATTGGCGAGGTCATTGTTGTAACGTTTGACAAAAGATTCTTCTGTGAATGAAGCATCCTGTCCGGGAGCCATAGCGGCAAGCAGATAGTAACGGAAAGCATCAACACCGCATTTATCGACCATATCCATGGGATTGATGACATTGCCGAGAGATTTACTCATTTTTTCACGGCCTGTGAGCCACCAGCCGTGGGCGAAAATGGTTTCGGGCATTTCAACGTTCATGGCTTTGAGCATGGTCGGCCAGTAAACAGAGTGAGTGGTAAGAATATCTTTGCCGATGAGGTGTTTGGAGGCGGGCCACCATTTTTTGAACATTTCCTCATCTTTTTTGTAGCCGACACCGGAGATATAGTTGATGAGCGCGTCAAACCAGACATAGCAGACATAATCAGAGTCAAAGGGGAGTTCGATACCCCAGCTCAAACGGGATTTGTGACGGGAAATACACAAATCTTTCAACTCTTTTTTCAAAAAGCCGAGAGTTTCATTGGCACGGAATTCGGGCATGATGAATTTGGGATGACTTTCAATATAATCAATCAGCCACTGCTGATATTTGCTCATGCGGAAAAAGTAGTTGCTTTCAACAATTTCAGTAACTTCACGGTTACATTCGGGACATTTGCCGTCAACGAGGTCTTTTTCGGTCAGGAAACGTTCACAACCGACGCAATAGTGACCTTTGAAATCACCTTTGTAAATTTCGCCTCTGTCATAAAGTTCCTGCAAAACTTCCTGCACAACTTTTTTGTGGTCGGCATTGGTCGTGCGAATGAAATAATCATTGGTAATGCCGAGACGTTTCCACAAATCTTTGAAACGCTCAACTGTATCGTCACAATGCTTCTGCGGGTCTTCATTGCGCAACTTTGCCGCCTTTTCAACTTTCTGCCCATGCTCGTCTGTGCCGGTCAGAAAAAATGTCGGAATACCCAGTGAACGGTGAAATCTTGCCAGTACATCCGCAAGAACTGTAGTGTAAGCATGCCCGATATGCGGTTTATCATTCACATAATATATCGGCGTTGTCACATAAAATTTATCCATAAAAAACTCCTTTGTGCGTAAAAAGAAGCGTTTTTTCGGGGGCGAGGAAAAAACCTTGTTGAAACAAGTTTCTTTTCCTCGCCCCCGAACCCCCACTCCTTTTACAAAAACTTTTATATATTTTTTATAAAAATACTGTATTATTCTATATAATATAACAGATAAAACGGATTTTTTCAAATTAAAATTCCTTAAATTCCATATTTATTGTTCATATTTCAGAATATAAAATTTAAGAGTATTTCCGCATGCTTCTGCAAGGTTGGAATAATAACTGTACGGCTGTGATGTTTCAGGAATAAATAACGGTATTGACCTTGCCGGTTCGCCCCCGTTATTGGCAATATAATCCTGATTGAAAAAAGTATTCAATGTATAACAATCATCTTTTGAATTCAGTTGTTTCAAGACTGCAAAATATTGACGTTTGGGCATAAATACAAAAAATGCGATAAGCGGTGTCCCCTGTCGGAAACTTTCAGCATTAAGAACTTCCAGACTGTAGCAGGACATTTTGTAATTATTGGACAATGGATAAATTACTGTCGCTTTGCCAAGCTCAAGAGTTTTCTCGGACTTATCTTTGGCAAGGCATGATATTTTCTGTTCTGCCGGTGAAACGAAAATTGCCGTAGTCAAATAATTTTCACTGCGCTTTGCCAGATTCAATGCACTTTCTTTGTAATTGACATAAATCGGATAAGTATCTCCAGCAGGATAGATGATATAGCAGTTCTCCTGCGTATTCTTTTCGAGCAGCGTCACAAAATACCGCCAGTCAGGAGGTGAAATACGCTCAATTTCAGATTGCATGAAAATCAGAGGAGAACAAATTCCGAGAGTAAGTACAAGTTCAATATATCTGATTTTACAGAATCTTGCTCCGATTACTTCAATTCCTCTTGCCGCACAGAAAAGCACAACTGTAATCATCGGCAGATAAACCCGTTCAGGTCCGCACTTGGTCACAAGAATTGAAAGAAAAATCAATACTGTAAATACTGCTCCGAACCGCAGAAATCTGTCTTTCGGACGCAAAATCAATGCGGCAGTTACAATTATCAACGGCAAAGTCAAATTCAAATCATAAATCAAATGTCCGACACTCTGAAAAAAATGCGGAATTGAAATTATTTTAAAACCAAACTGTTGTGCTTTGGTGATTTTTTCCCAGTTCAATCCCAGCCACAACGCCGCAACAATAAAGAAATCCGCACCAGCTGCAAACAAAAACAGATTCTTTTTAAACTCACTTTTCCAACTTTTCCAATCAAACAATGCAAAGAGATACGCTCCTCCTGCGGCACAGACAAAAATCAAGCCGGAATAAATTGTAAAAAGTATTGCTGATGCGGCGACAAATATCAGTAATGCTTTTGCAATCAAAGGTTTGCAGTAATAACTGAAGAGCAGGAATATTAAAAGAAAAACAAAAAGTGCCTGCATCGAATATCCTCTTGCCGTATTGGAATAATGTACCAGATACGGCGAAAATGCTGTTAATGCCACGAAGGCGATTTTCGCATATTTTGAGCGGAAATATTTTTGTGACGTCCACAATGCTGCAAACAGCAGCAGTATGCCTGAAATCAATGCAGGCAGTCTCAATGCCCAACTTTTCTCTCCGAAAATGCCGTATAGTTTTTTTGCACATAAAGTATGTAAAGGATGATTGTTCGGAGTTTCCAGATTGGTGAAAATTTCCGTAAAACTGCATTTGAAATAATGTTGTAATGTCCAGATTTCATCATATTCCAATGACCTTGTATTAACTTCAAGTATACGGAACATATACCCAACAATAACAACACTTGCCAGAATGATATTTAACAATTTTTTATTCATAAAAAATCCGTTTTCTGTAAATTGTGATTTTTTTTGAGGAGGAGCAAAAGATCTTTTTCCATCCTCCGCTTGACACGACGCCCTCAATCTTTAAAATACCACTGAAAAATACTTTTGTCAAATCAATCGGTCATTATTTTATCAACTGCGGCAGCAACTTCTGCAACGGATATTTCAGAAATACATCTGGCAGGAAATCCGTATTTACACACTTTCAGGTGACACTCGCCACACGGCTGGCGGTGAATTATATTGATATGATGTTCCCCCTCCGGGCTCCATGCCATAAAATAATCACGATTACAAAAAATCGTCACACACGGAATCCCCGCACAATCTGCCATGTGCATTGTCCCGGTATCATTGCCGAGATAAAAACGGCATTTACTCATTATCGCCATAACATCAACTGCTTTAAAATCAGAAATAATTTCACCTGTACCGATTGCTTTAAGAACCGGCATAATATTTTCACGTTCATGCGGTGCGCAAAAAAACAACGGATATAAATTATATTCAGAAATTATTGTCTTTAAAAGTTCAATATATCTTTCCTGCGACCATGAAAAATTATTTTGAGTAATAGCAGTAATTCCGACAGCAATCGGAGTTTTTTCCTGCGCTAATGACAATTTATTAAAAAATACGTCTGCAATTTGCAAATGCTTTTTACTGAAAGGATATTGCAATTTTTTTGCACATTCTTCAAACTTGAAACCGAATTTTTCATATTGTTTGACAATACTTTTGTGAAGAACATTATCATATTTTCGGAAAAAATCCGTACAATAAAGTTTTTTGATCCCTGCAATATAGCGAAATGCAAACCTTTTACGCCATGGGGTCCCGTAAAGAATCAAAATATACCCGATATCAAACTTTTCTTTTCGCCATCTCAAACATTGTTTCAAACGCTCAAATAGGATACGAAAACTCCGAAGCGGATACTGACGCACAAATTCAACTTGCGCTTTTTCCGGCAATTCTTCAAGTATATTCAGCTGAAAGTTATTGGAATTATAATATTCCACAACAATTTTTATATCGTCATTACGATATTTTTGCAAAATTGCTCTTACAGCCGGCAAAGAAGTTATCGTATCACCGATTGTAGCATAGAGATAAATCAATATTTTTTTACGTTCCATTATATATTTTCCTTTATCTCTGAAAAAAGTTTTTCCACCGCAAAAACATGGTTAAAATCTTCTGCAACAACTGTATTTTCAGTTTTCGGAGCGCACCGTTCAACCGAAGTGACTCGGAAAATGTCAAAAACTTTGCAAGTACTGAATGTTGCCGCAATATTAGTTAAACCTGAATCATTGCCGACAAAAATATCAGTACAGCTTATCACTCCGATTGTGTCAGCAAGATTTTCCGCTTTCAAAATCTCCGCTCCGGATGGACAACATTCAGCTAAACGTCCATATTCATCAGGCGAACCGACAAAGCGGACAGTAAAACCGTCATTTATAAAAAGTTCCGCAAGCGCACGGAATTTGTCATCACCCCACTCTTTTTCTTTCCATCCGGCACAGGGGGCAAGCAGGACAAGTTCAGACTGCGGCAGATTATATTTCTGACGGTAAAATTCAGCAGAGTTTTCCGTAATCGGCTGTTCCACAATGATTTTTTCATATTCATCCTGTGGCAAATCAAAATTATAAATCACACTCAAAGAAGCCCGCAAGCCGAGATATTTGTTTTCGTGCAAATTATCAGGAGTTCTGACATCGTACAAAAAACCGAATTCATCACCGTTGAATCCTGAAACAAATTCCGCTTTGCACCAATGAGCAAATAATGCTGAATAACGGTTGCCGCCAAGGTCGGCGATAATATCATATTTTTTCCGGTATTTTTTTGCGGCATGATAAATTGCAGCAAGAGAAACTTTTTCACGTTTGCGGTCACTTACCAGCGACGGTTCAACTAAAATATGCTCTTTATCAACTATTCCCGTCAGCAAAGCCGAAAAATCTCTGCGAAGCACCACATCAATTTCCGCCTGCGGAAAATATTTCTGCAACAGTTTGACTGCGTTTAACATCCACAGCGTATCACCGAGATAATGCGGCAGAATACACAAAATCCTGCCGATTTCCGTCGGCATTTGACTTTTCTTTTTAAATACCGAACCAATGAGAAACAGAAAATCTTTTATTAATTTATTCATATTTTTAACATATCCACTCTTTCGGATAAGCAAATAAGGAATGTTCTCCCCATGGAGTAAGCGGAGAAAAAGACTTTATTTCAAAATGATAATCCAAATTCCAGGATTTCAAAGTTTGATAAATTCCGGCAAATTCACTTGCATTATGGTAAATTGAAAGAGACAACAACGGACGGTCTCTGCGTATTATCTGCTCGGCACCACGGACAAAATTCAATCCCATACCTTCAATATCAGCTTTTAAAACACCGAAAGTTCCTTCTTTTGAAATATATAATTCATCCAATGTTCTGCAATCCATCCCATTGTTATCGGCGGAACAATCAGACAAAGCATACGGAATAATTTCATACTCAGAATCTTTAACAGAATTTTTTTTCAATGTCGCAGATATTTTTTTACGACAATCAGCAAAAGGTTCAAATATAATTATCTTTTGAGGAGAATAATTTAAAAACACCAATGCGGAATCTCCTATAAACCCTCCGATGTCAGCAAATAATTTGCCTGCTATATTCTTTTTGACAAAATCAGGAGCAAAACGTAATCCGTGATGATAATATATTGATTCAGGTCCGACATCATTAAAATTCAGCTTATATTTTCTGCACTCTTTTTTTAAAACAGGCAATATTTTTTTATATTCTTTCTGCTCTGCTTCTGTAAAAAAATATTTCGGATGAATAAATACACTGCCATACGGCACAGACAACTGCCTTTTCATAAAACGTTTTGCTGCAGAAACAGATTCTTCATCCAAATCTGCAAATATATTTTCAATCTCATCATCTGAAAAAACTTTATTATATTCAGATAATGAATATATGACCGGCACTCCCTTAAAACCGGCCTTGAATGCAACCAAACCGATAATGAAATTTGCACCTAACGGCAATCTTTGTATAAATCTGATTATCTTTTGCATATTTTAATCCTTTTTTATCACAGCGAAAAATATCGGGTGCATAATGTCAGGATTCAAAATGCCGTTACATGCTCTGTCGAATTTTACTTTTTTCCAATACAAAGCACGCAAGAAACGGCGGAATTTGAACTTTAATGATTTATACGGGAAACATTCAAAGCCTGCAAATTCAACATTTTTTATTCCCCCTGCCGACAATAATTGTCTGAAACTGTGTTCGGAAAAGCCGACCAGATGTGTTATGTCGTTGAAAAAATGCAAATGCGCATCTGCCGCCTGCATATTCGGAGTTGAAATCAAAGCAATTCCATTTTCTGTCAATGCACCGTAAACAGCTTTAACCATATCAATCAATTGTTCACGGGGAATATGTTCTATAACATTTGACATTGTAATAACAGAATATTTCCCCTCATTCTGCCGCAAAAAATCAATCGTATCTGCAACAACTTCACATTGCAAATCCATTTTTTTACAAAACTCAACCGTTTCAGGAGAAATATCAATACCGTTGGAATTGATGTAACCCCAATTGCGATTGCATACAAGCTGTTCTCCCAATCCAATGCCGATGTCAAGAATCTCAGCATTCAAATCAGTTGGAAAATATTTTTTGTAATTAAATTCAATACAATCAATCTGTCTTTGAGACGGGATTTTTTCTAAAGCATCTGTCAGATAATTTTCAAAAAATTTGTTCATATATTCCTTTATTCTATAATTTGTATTATGAGAAGTTGTAATTTAAAAAAATGAGGTTATATTGTAATGTTCCATGATTTGTAAAATTGAAAAACAATAAAAAAATAAACTCAAACAAAATGATATAATACAAATTATCGGAAGTTGTTTTGATTTCCGGTGTTTATAAGAGTAAGATACAAATGAATAAAGTTTATGAAAATTATCTGGAAACAAGTGCTGTCGGCACAGAAGAGTCCGCGTGGAAAATAGAAGAATTGAAAGTCAATTACAGTAAATATTTCCCCTCAGATAAAAATGCCCGTATTCTCGATATAGGTGTCGGTAACGGCGAAATGCTGCATTTGCTTAAAGATATGGGTTATACCAATGCCGAAGGTGCAGATATTTCCCAATCAACAATAAATGCCTGCACTGCAAGAGGCTATAAATGTACTTTGGTTGAAAATACAGTTGATTTTCTCAATTTGCACAAAAATACGTTTGCTGTTATTTCCATGTTTCATGTCATAGAA
>JAFVPG010000314.1 GCA_017505415.1 Lentisphaeria bacterium
AAATATGAAAAAGAATGGCGTTTAATATTGGATCGTGCAACAGGACTTCCCGACTATTATGTGGCATCTATTTTCAACGCAGAAGCGCTTTATTTGGGACCACAAATCGCTCTAGATGATGAAATCATGTTACTTAATTATGCGAGCACGATGAAGAAAGCAGACGGGAAGCCATTGCCAGTATACAAAATGGTTGTTGATTGGTCCCAACGAAAATTTCAGTTAAAGGCAGTACCTTATGGGCAGGAAAAAAGTAAATACTAATGGAAACTGAACTTTGTAATATGTGTATGATCTCCGATGGGTCGGGGCGGGTGTTGGTGCAGGAACGTTTGCCCAAACCGTCAAATCCGTGGTCGGGATTGACTTTTCCCGGGGGGCATGTGGAGCCGGGGGAAACGGTTGTGGCTTCGGTGATTCGCGAAGTTCAGGAGGAAACGGGCTTGACCGTTTCCAACTTGCAGATTTGCGGATATATTCAGTGGTACAATCCCATTAAGCAGTCGCAATATTTTGTCTTCCTTTTCAAAACCAGCACCTTTTCCGGAGAACTGACCGGTTCCGTCGAGGGCAACGTCAAGTGGATGACTTTAGATGAAATGCTAGCCGGGAAACTTGCTCCCAACATGACCCAATACCTCGCCGTCTTCCAAAACGAAAACATCCCCCAAGCCTACGGCATTTCCGGTAAAGGTTTGAATTTGGTTGATGATAATGGTAATTTAACTACAGGAGAATTAAAATGAGCAATTTCAGTCAATGGAAATATGTTTTGGTAGCATATGCATTAAAAGGGACAGCAAATACTTCTGACATTACAAATTATCTTTGTCACATTATTGAAATGCCGATAAACGGTAGTACTCCAGAGCGTTCTATAAATATGTATGTCGCTCAGAATACGCAAGATAATTTATATGGAAGACATCACAAAGGCAGTTGGTATGTTCGAGTGGATAATGGGGAGTATCATTTAGATTGTCCTCAAGATTTACAGTCAAGAATTTCCTATGTCAAATACGCAAAGTACGATCCTGACAAATCATTGGTTTTTTCAGAACATGATTTTTATAATATTATTGCTGAATTTTTAAATAAAGATTCTTCCCTTGATAAAAATAAAATTCTTGAATGTTGCCATAACGCCACATCACCAAATTCATATATAAAAACTGAAGTTAAAAAACAGCAGCCAATATTTGATCCATCTGAACTTCAAAAAGTGCTTGCTTCCTACAAAGCTGTGTTTGTCAGCAAGCAATGGCCGGAAGAAAAATACAAATGGATTGCGGTTAAGCATTTTCAGGATAACTGGGATATTGATGCACCTGATTTTGCTGCAATGTTGAAAAATGCTCTTGCAAAAACGGGCAATCTTCTGGTTTCTGTCAACAATTTTCCGGCTCGTATGATTACGGAGTTTGCGGAAGTTGCCCCCGAACAGGTGCGGGCTATGTTCAAAGAACTTTTTGATGAAACAGTGGATATTTGGCAGCGAGTTAAAGCCTTCAAGGAAAAATCGCAGCCGCTCCTTGATATTCACGGTAGAAACGCAAAGAATCATTATCAGGGCGAAAATACTATTTTCACTTATTTGTGGTTGCGTTATCCTGAAAAATACTACATCTATAAAATTTCTGAACTGAAAACAGTTGCTGAAACATTGCATAGTAATCTGGTTTTCCAAAATGGAAAATATGAAGATAACATTCGTAACTTTCTTGAATTTTACGATGCCATCCGTCAGGAATTGCTGAAAGACGATGAACTGAAAACATTGCTCAAAAGCCAGTTGACTGATGATTGTTATGCAGATGAAGCGTTGTGTACATTGACTATCGATTTCGGCTTTTACATCAGCCGGAGATATGGGCAAGAAAGCAACAATGAAAACGACAATGCCAGCTGGTTTCCAACAGATTATACGCCCGGTTTTTCGGTCGAAGATTGGGGGCAATTGCTTAATGATCCGGAAATTTTCACCACTTCTAATCTGGAAATTATGGCTCGTATATTGGATTTTGGAGGTGCAGCAACTTGCAAGCAACTTTCCAATAAATATGGTGAACATGAAAATTTTTACAATTCCGGTTCAAGTAAACTTGCCGAACGGATTCATAAAAAAACAAACTGTCCGGTGATGGCTGAAAATACTGAAAATTCACGTTGGTGGCCGATTCTTTATCTCGGTCGGTACAATGAAGATAAAAACGTCAGCGGGGTTTATATTTGGAAACTGCGTCCGGAACTTGCAGAGGCACTGAAACAAGTTGATTTATCAGATGTCAAACTCTACGCCAATGGAGAAAATGAAGTTGCCCAGATGACGGAAAATCCCATGATTGCTGAATTCAAAAATTTGCTGCTGTCTTCAAAGCAGATCATCCTGACTGGGGCTCCGGGGACGGGAAAAACTTATTTGGCAAAACAGATTGCCCAAGCGTTGACTGGTAAAGAAGAAAATGTTGAATTTTGCCAGTTCCATCCATCGTTTGATTACACCGACTTTGTGGAAGGTTTGCGCCCGATAGATAAAGGAAACGGCAACATTGGGTTTGAACGCAAAGACGGTATATTTAAGGCATTTTGCAAGAGAGCATTAAAGAATTATCAGGATTCTCAAAAGTCAAAACAAGTGATTGAGGCTGAACGTTCTGCACAGGATAAAATAGAGGCGTTCCTTAACAATATGATAGAAAAGCAGGAAGAAAGTCAAAATTGGTTGCAAACAACGACAGGAAATAAATTCAAAATCCTTAATTTTGATGAACAGCACATCTTTATTGAAATTCCCGGTAATGAAAAAGTTTCCGAACTCTCTCTGTCATATCAGGAAATTTTAACAATAATTTCCGAAAACATACAGCTTGAGAAAGCAGGGGATATAAAAAGAATTTTTAAACGCACACATAATCGACAATCTGATTCCTATGTTTACATAATTTGCTCGGAAATCAGAAAAAAGAAAAATATCACCTCAACTGTTGTTCAAAATCAAGTTAAACTGGAAAACTTTGTTTTCATTATTGATGAAATCAATCGCGGAGATATTTCCAAGATTTTCGGTGAATTATTCTATGCGGTCGATCCCGGTTATCGGGGAAAAGCTGGCAAAGTTACTACTCAATATGGCAATCTGCTTGATGAAACCGATCTTTATTACGGCGGTTTTTATATCCCGAAAAATGTTTACATCATTGGCACGATGAACGACATTGACCGCAGTGTGGAAAGCATGGATTTTGCCATCCGCCGTCGCTTTACCTGGAAGGAAATTGAAGCAAAAGATGCTGTGGGGATGTGGGATGATACGATTCCGGAATATAAGGATGAGGCACTGGCGAAGATGACCCACTTAAATGAAGTTATTGAGCAAACCGAGTCTTTAAGTAAAGCGTTTCATATCGGTCCGGCATAT
>JAFVPG010000033.1 GCA_017505415.1 Lentisphaeria bacterium
AGTATGCGACTTCGTTGTTCTTGGATTAACATAAATCCGTTTTTATCAAGAGGCAAACCATTTTTTTGTTTTCGGACATAAAAAATGAGAGACCTCTTGTGTCTCTCATAATATCTACTCCGAAAGAACCGAAACATAAAAGCCTTGCCAAACACGAAAGAGCTTGCACAATCTATAAAAAAGTACCCTTTTCTTCTTTTTGAAGGTGGGGTCTTAGGGGAGGAAACTTTTTTCTTCTTTTAATCAAGAAGAAAAAGTTTCCTCCCCTAAAAAAATTTACTATCTCAGTGAGGCGGTTCTAAATAACTTCCGAAACGTATATTCAAAAATTATCAGGGTCTATTATTATCCTGCCGCCACGGAAAACTCCGCCGGCTGCAAAATATTCTATCAATTTTTTCTGCAATCCTGTTTTCGGTTTTATGCTGTCCAACCCCGCATTTCCAAACACACGGTAAATCACATCATTCGATGCCCCCGCAGGTCCAAGCAGCAGACCAAGCTTACGGAATTGCACCATATTGGAATCAGATCCCGCAAACTTTTCCATAAACGGATCAAGAAACCATGTGCCGCAAATAAATGCCTTGAACTCATACCCTTTTGAACTGTAATACTCTTTCATGCGGCGCAAACTTGCACGGCATTCATAAAAATCCAACCTGCCATCTGCCGGAATATGCAGCGAAAGCACATTCTCTGAAGGAGACAAAAAACCTTCCCATTCGTCAGGATAAAAAGTTTCTGTATATTCAGCAACAGAACCGTCCTCCCGGATCGGGAAAGCAATAATTTCTGAAAAAAGTTTTTTCATCCGTTCCCCATGCCGTACGGTTCCGGCTGTATCACCGGTCACAAATCCATCTTTATCCAAAGCCGCATCACCATTGTAAACAGCCTGCAATTTTCCGCTTTTCCTGTTTTTCAATACAAAAATATCCGTAAATGCAAAACTTTTATTGCACTCCAGTCTGCCAAAACGCAAGACCTGTCCGGTAAAAATACGCAAAAATATCCAATGCAGCCCCTTCCCCCATTCCAAACCTGGCACTCCATAATTTTTCACATGATCCATGCACCAAATCCGAATATCTGCCAGCCCTTCATTCAATATAGCCAACGGAATATTTTTACTGCGGAAACGTTCTTCTGCAAACGGGATTGCTGCCAAAGCAGCAGTCACAAACAACAATTCAAACTGCGGAAAATTTTGCAATTTCTCCGGAATTTCAGCATAATCAAGCAATCCACTTCCGCCCAAAAAATCATTCAGAATCTCTGCAAAAAAATCTTCATGTCCATTATTCTTCAGAAAATCAACATATTCAGAAATATCTGAAATAATATTTTCAGGCAGAGCAATGGCTTCCGCCTCCTGCAATAAAATATTTTTGTTCAAAATATAACCACTCATATTTCACCGAGAAAACGCAAAAGATTTTTGTGTATGGAATTTTTATACAGCAAATTAAGATCAGGCCTTTTGCCGTCTTTGAAACTCGAAACCGCCAGATAACCATTGAAATTCTTGAACTCTTCATTGAGATCAGCAAACATTTCACGATCAAAATCCAGCATGTACTTCGCCCATTCCCAATTATAATCACTGACTCCTACATCAGCTCCCCAGATCAGCTTATCCGTCAAATCATACCCGATAAATGCAAAATTTCGGAAAACCTGACGCCGGTAAACATCCGGAGTTCCCGGACTGTCATCAATATACATATCAACCGCTTTACCATAAGATTTGCCGCCATGCTGCAATTTACCGAAAAGAGCCACACATTCATCCGTCCACGGCCAACCGACATGAGCCAGAGCGAAACGACTGCCGGGAGCATCAAGCATACATTCAAATTCAGATGGACGGTTATACTTGCCGGAAACTTCTCCATCCCAACAGCTTCCGGAATGAAAAAGTATCGGTAAATCATATTTTACAGCTTCTCTGTAAACCGGCAATCCGTCTGCCGGAGCATGACAAGAACAAATAACTTTCAATGCACGCATTCCCATTTCTTTTGCAAGTTTAACTTGTTCGACAGCACCTTTTTCGACAGGATCTATCCAGAAACATGGGAAAAAATTCTTTCCGCATTGCTCACAGAAATCCCGGACAATACCCATACGCTTTTCTGCTGGAATATCAATTCCTCTGGCATCCGGCAAACCAATCGGCGGCTGACTCAATACTAAACCGCCTCCGATCCCTGCTCTGGCAGAATCACTCATAAACTTCTTTGCATCCAGCGGCTTATTGATACTCATATGAATATGACCGTCATAAACTATATTGTTTTCTTCCATTTTTCACTCCTTATAGTTTCAGCTGTTTTTGAAAAAATACATCTGTAAAAATATATTTACAAACAATATCGCTAAAAATTCATACAAATGGTGAATTTATCATATAAAAAAACATAATATCAAAACGAATAAGTGTTTTTATTTATAACCAGTAAATCTATAATCTATATAAACCGTGAATTGACAAAAAATGGTCACTTGACAAAGTAAACGCAATTAGTATCTTTTTAGGGGGTGCGTTTACTTTTACAATCAACATAAAATACATTTTTCAAAAAAATATAAATAAAAACTTGTATTTTTTTCATTCTATAATATATTGTATAAGTTATGTTTTTTCCTAACTTGAAAATAAACTTTTACCAAAAGGAAACAAAATGAAAATCTTTTCAAAATTTGCCGCCGCTGCAGTCGTTGCAACCTCCGTTCTCTCTGCTGCAGAAGTCATCAACCTTTCAGATAAAAACTTCTGGCTTCCCGCAAAACATGTAAATTTTACAGAAAATCAAATGGTTCCGGCATCCCGTGTTATGCTCCGCAGCAAAAAACTTATGAATTTTGATCCCGCTAAAAAATACACTTTCAAAATGGAAATTACCGGCGGCGAAGGCAGCACAAAAAAAGCTCTGTTCCTCTACGGTATCAGTCCTGCCAGTGAAAAAGGAGCAAGCTATTCATCTCAGAACATTCAGTGTATTCCTGCCACTTTCACTCAGTTGACAAGTGCTGCAAAAAAAGGAGATACCGAAATCAAAGTTAAAGATGCTTCAAAATGGAAGACTTATTCTCACTGGGTTATTGCTTATAATGCCAAAGCTGACTTTTCTGATATTCCCAACCGTTCAATCATCAATATTCCTGCTTCTAAAATCCAAAAAGTCGGTGAAGAGTGGGTCGTCACTCTCAAAAACCCCCTCCCCGTTGATCTCGCTGCCAATACAAACCTCCGTCAGCATACTCTCGGCGGATATTACTATATCGGCAACAAGATGATTGCTCCGGGGGCCACCATTCAGGAAAATGCAACCATCACCGGACAGGCAAAACATGGGACTTACAACGTAAAAGTTTTCCATCCGGCTGTCAAACATGGATATATCATTATGCTTTTTGACTGGAACAATTCAAAAGTTCCGCTGACAATCAAAAATGCAACTTTGACTATTGAATAATTTATTTCAAACTGTTTCAGGGAGAGTATTTTATAATATCTCTCCCTGTTTTGTATTTAACATAACATCAGTAATATATGGATTACAAAAAATTATTTTTTTTGTCAATTACACTGCTCATTGCCGGAGGATGCATTTTGTTCAGAACTGTTGAATATGAAACAGCTGACGGAATCGCTTTGCAGAAACTCGACTGCAAATTACATTCAGATGACAACAGCGGTAAAATAATCTTACAGAACAATAAAAATATTTTAACATTACAGTTGAATTCCCGGTTAGCCGATTTCAATGGATACAAAATATGGTTCTTTTCACCTGTAATTGCTGACTCATACGGAGATCTGCGCATCAGCAAAACTGACGTTGAAAAAATCATAAATCCCCTTTTCTACCAAACTTATAAACACTGTCGCCCCATCAAAAAAATAGTTCTTGACCCCGGTCACGGCGGCGAAGACAGCGGCGCTGTAAATAAAGGAATCAAGGAAAAAGATCTCAATCTTGCCTTATGCAAAAAAATCAAAACTGCTCTTGATGCCAAAGGTTTTGAGGTTTTGCTGACCAGAAATGATGATACTTTTGTCTCTCTCAATGACAGAAGTAAATTTGCCAAACAGCATGCTGCCGACATATTTATATCAATTCATCACAATGCCTCTCTTCAGCCGGATACCATAGGTACAGAAACTTATGCTCTGACTGCAGCCGGAGCCGAAAGCACACATAATTCACCCAATATCAGCAAGGCCGTAAGACGCGGCAACTCATTTGATAATGCAAATATTATTTTAAGCCATCTCATTCATTCAAAGGTTATCAGCAATATAAACACTTTTGACAGAGGTATGAAATTCGCACGCTACAAAGTTCTCGTTCAAGCTCCCTGCCCCGCCATCCTCTTTGAAGCTGGATTCGTCAGCAATATCACTGAAGCCGCAGAATGTCACTCTGAAATAAGACAGAAAAAAACTGCGGAAGCAATTGCCGCCGCAGTCAAAATTTTTGCAGAACGCTGCAGTCTTACGCTTCAGTAAGAACTTTTAACGATGAAGATACACGCAAATCTTTTACATCTTCAACAAATTTTTTCATGTGCGGCGTTGCCAAATGAGCTTTCAGACAATCAATACTTTCCCAGCATTCAATAAAGAAAAGAGTATTTTCTCCGGCTTTCTGCTGTGCGGCAAAACCGCTTTCAAAATCAGTACAAAGCTGATACATGATACAGCCTTTTTCTGCATGGACATTAGGAAGATTTTTTCGGGCGGTTTCAATAAATTTTGCCCGGCATTCGGGCTTTACTTCAGATGATGCGATAACGTAAATCATAGTTTTCTCCTTTCGGCGGAAACATTAGCACAAAAAGCCATAAAGTCAAGCCGGAAAACAAGAAAAAAGCAATAATTTGAGTTTTTTCAATACTTTGAGGTTAAAAAAATTTTGTCAAGTCCCAAAGCCATTTTTTTTGCAAAAAAATTTCTCAAAAACTTTGCTTTTTTCATTTGAATATTATTGTTTTTAAGTTACATTTAGTAATGTTTCGCCGCAGGGCAAGTCTGACAGGGCTGTTAATAACTTGTTAATAACTCTGTGAAACCTTGAATTATAAGGGGTTGCAGATAATGACAAAAAACGGCGAAAATTTGATTTGCTTGATAATCAGCAAGTTACGATTTCAGGCACTGTTTTTCGGCAGTCAGAAAATACAACCGAATGTTGTTTTTGAGTTCAAAATACAGCTTATTAAGCTGAAAATCAATGTTTTACAACAAAAGTGGAAAAATAATTTTTTTTCTGCCGCTGCAATAGTTGTTGAGGTTCTTTTGAGGCTGTTGTACTGCATTGACTGTAAATTGTTAATAACTTTTTTAGTATAAGGCAAGAAATGAGTACTGCAAATTACGACATTGCAACCGTTTGGAACGATGTCATGGAAAAATTAAAGAGTATCAGTATTGATACATATAACGGATGGTTCTGCAAAACCACACCGCTGTGTATCAACGATAATGTATTGCAAATTGGCGTGTCTGATACATTTTTCGGCGACTGGCTGGTTTCTCATTTCGGCGATCTCCTGGAACGCTGCATCCGTGACTGCGGATATGAGTTAAAATTTGAAGTGCTTGACGGGTATCCCGATCCTGCCGCACAATCAGAAACTCCTGCAGTTGTGCCGCAGACTGAAGATGAACAGGAACAGGGATTGCTTTTCGCTGATGATCCACTTTTTGCAGAACCGGAAACTGTTCAAACTCCTGTTATGCAGGAAGCTGTAATATCTGCAGCCGTTCAGCCTGTGGTTGAAACTGCACCCAAAAAAATCATCGGTATCAACTGCAACACATCTCATTTGCATACTTTCAAAAACTTCATCGTCGGTGAAGAAAACCGTTATGCTTATGAAACTATCCGCAACGTCGCTCTCAATCCCGGCATGATATACAATCCTTTGTATATTTATGGCGGTACAGGTGTCGGCAAAACACATCTTTTGCAGGCAGTTGCACATGAAGCACTTGCCAATAATCCCAATCTATCCATACGCTATACCCCCTGCGAAGATTTGATAAATCAATTTGTCAAATATATGGAACAGGGAAAAAATATGCATGAATTCCGCTCATCTCTGCGTGACGTTGATATTCTGCTGGTCGATGACGTTCATATTTTGAGCAAAAAGACCCGTTCACAGGAAGAATTTTTCAATACCTTCAATACTCTTTATAACGGCAGAAAACAGATAATTCTGACTTCCGACAAACAGCCGTGTGAAATTGAAGGTCTTGAACCGCGTCTGGTCAGCCGCTTTGAATCCGGCTTGACTCAGGAAATATGCATGCCTGAATATGAAACCAGACTTGCGATCCTGCGTGTTCTGCGTGAAGACAATTCCATAAAAAGCAAAATAAGCGACAACATTCTGGAATTTATCGCCGATAATATCACCAGCAGTGTACGTCGTTTGAAAGGTGCTTTCATCCGGGTTACCGCATACGCCAATATGAATAAAGGTATGAATATCACTGTTGACCATGCAGAGAAACTCCTCTCAACTCTCATCGCCAAAGAAATGGTTGCAAAAACCGTTTATATTGACGATATTCAGCGTGCCGTTGCCCAGTATTTCAATATCAAAGTCAGTGATATTCTCGGCAGCGCACGTCCAAAAAATATTGCAGAACCCCGCATGGCAGCCATGTATCTCAGCCGTAAACTTACGACCCATTCTCTCCCGGAAATCGGTTCATCTTTCGGCAAAAATCATGCAACCATCATCAATGCAATAAAAAAAGTTCCTGAACTCTGCGAGAAATCAGATGATTTCAAACGAAGTATCGAACAGATAGAAAGACAATTAACTCACCACTGATCTGCCCTGCATAAAACGGGGAAATAAAAAAAGGATATAATTATGACAAGTGATGCTTTTTTATTAATATTCCTCATTTTTCTGGCATGTATAACATTTTTTCCCGCCCTGCTGAAAAAATGGGGTATCCCCGGTGTTATTTCATTAATGCTTGTAGGAATGCTGGCAGGTCCCAATGCTTTGAATATGCTCTCTAAACTTACACAGGGACTCCACTTCCTCGGTACACCGGCAATAGTCTATAATAACTTTTCATTTTTCATCGCAGCTCTCGGCTCTCTGGGATTGGTCTTTCCCATGGCTCTTGCCGGTATGGAAGCGGATTTCAAACTTATTGACACGGTAAAAAAGCCGGTAACTTATTTAAGTATACTTACATTTCTTCTCCCTGCCGTCGCCGGATATTTTATTTATGCCTATTTCAAACCCGATGATTTGCCGGGAAAGCTGCTTTATGCCTCACTTTTTGCCTCTCACTCTGTCGGTATCGTATTCCCTGTCATCCGTGAATTGAATCTCGGAAAAACGAAATTCGGTGCATCGGTACTTATTTCCACAATTGTTACCGACGTTTCCAGTATCATTTTGCTGGCAGTCAGCGTACAGCTCCGCAAGCTTGAAATGCCTGCCAGTGAAATTGCAGGTTCCGGACTGTCTTTATTCAACTATATTGATCCGCAATTTTTCGGCAAATGGTTTCTGCCGGTATTTTTGCTGATTGTTCTGATTTATATGGCGGTTTCAATTTTTGCAGTCAATAGAATCGGCAAATGGATCATCGAAAAAGTCGATGACAAAGATGCCCTTATCACCATTTTTCTTTTTATTATCATGCTGAC
>JAFVPG010000034.1 GCA_017505415.1 Lentisphaeria bacterium
GCGTTTCGATAAAAAAGACGGCGAAAACTATATGTATATGGATCGCGTAATTGTTACAGAACCGGAAAAAGGCACTTGGATAAAACCTGTACAATTTACCCGCGGTATCCATAATAACGCTGAACTGCTTGAAATCAACCCGTCTAAAAAATATCGTCTTGACGCAGAAATCCGCCATATAGAAGGAAAACCTGCGGCTTATATCGGAATACGTATGCTCACCGAACCGGGGTGGAAAGTCATTACAACTCCTTCCGTCCGTACAATAAGTCCTGCACTTTCGACTATCACCAATATTGACGGTAACAAAATAACTTTTGACAAACCGGTTCCCGGAGCAGCAAAAGGTTTGCTTCTTGCCTTCGATGCCATGCCTGATCTTTCGGATCTGCCCAACTTCAAATACTCCGCTATCCGTGCGATTGAAGGCTGTACCGTCACCGTTGCCAAAATACCTGCCGGTGTCAAAGTCGGTTCAAAAGTCCGTCTCCACGGTCCCGGCGGTTATCTCTATGCCAAAAAAGTCGGTACAAACGGAGAGTGGAATAAATATTCTATTACACTCAACGGAATAGCTTCGTCTTTCTCTGCCAATTCCTTCTGGAAAGGAACCCGTTATGTCGGTATGGTACTTATTGTAAACGGAGAAGGCGCTGTTGAAGTGCGTAACGCAAAAATCATTGAAGTAAAATAATTATTCGGAGAGAGAGAATTTTTGTTGCTGTGATTACTTTGCTGACGCCCCGCAAAGTCGATAAATTTGACGGCAGGCTCCGCAATGGTAATGTATTCTTGAAACTGAAGTATTGGACTTTTTTGAACAGAAGTAAATGCCTGATTTATTGCGGGGAGGCAAAAGTTTATGGAATGGTCTGCTGAATGCAATTCGTTTTTACAGTTGTCGAAACAGTTAGCAATTTATATCTCAGAAAAGAGGTAAAATGAAAAATATTATCTTTTATATTCTAATATTTTTATTTATTGTTGCAGGAACCATAATTATGGCAGATAATAGAAAAGATCAGAAAGACAAGGCAGATGAAGCATGGAGAAATGTAAGTTCTCTTTATAATCCTCAAAATGCATATTTTGATAAATATATACCTGATGATTTTTATGCCCAAATATCTGCAGGTGATTTTTCAAGAGATATTTTTCCGAAATTCTCAGATCGTAAAGCATGGGCAAAAGCGGCAGAAAGCAAATATGCAGCTGTTTTGATAAAAGAGGCTGACAAGGTTTTGAAAAGCGATGTCCCGCAGATGCTTTTCTCTGATTACCGCAGATATGCTGTTGAAGGAAACCGCAATAAATTTGAGCAGTTGTATTTTGCAAAACGCAGAGAGTTGAGTTACCTTGCTCTGGCATTGTGTATTACAGAAGATAAAGAAAAATACATGCCGCGTCTGCTTGATTATGTCATGTCTGTACTTGAGGAGTTTTCATGGACTTTGCCTGCTCATACCGGCTGGGATAAAAAAAAGCTTCTGGATATGTCGCGTACAGATTTGTTTTGTGCCGAAACAGGGGCTATGATGGCGCTGCTTTATCACATTCTGGGCGAAGAACTTGATAAAGAGATTGAGAATTTATCTGAAAAGATTAAAGTCATGACTCTGAAACGGACAGTTTATAATGTCATGTATAATCCGAAATCTGTAAGAATCCACGATTGGTATTTTACTCTGCCGCCTAACAACTGGCTGCCGTGGTGTTCATACAATATGCTTGTAAGTGCAGTTTTATTGGAAAATGATGACGAACGGTTAGCTTTGTACATCCGTCATTTTCTGCGTTCAAGTGCCCGTTTTGCGGCAAATTATTCAGATGACGGATTTTGTGATGAAGGCGCAAATTATTGTAATGACGCCGGGATGATGCTTTTCAATATTCTGCATTTGATGCACAAGATCCGTCCCGGAAGCATGGATAAAATTCTGGCGCTTCCAAAAATTCGTGCCATATTTGAATTTATTGCCCAAGTCCGTATCGGCGATGAACATCAACTGACATACGGCGATGCAGGTCCGGCATATACCCCGTGTATAGAGCGTGCGGCGATTTGCGGTGAGCTTATAAAATCTGATTTACTCAAAGAAGTCGGAGGAGCGAAAATTGCAAGAACCGGGAAATGCGGAAATCATTTAGATACAGGATTGAAGCTGCTTTTTGATATGCCTGAATTAAATTCAAATGCTGAGAAAAAAGATGCTCTGTTTACATATTTCAAGGATCGTCTTGCAATTGTTCGTTCAGAGAAATTTTCCGCAGCGGAGAAAGCAGGGCATAATGCTGAATCTCATAATCATAATGATCTCGGTCACTTCACATTGTATTATAATGGAAAACCATTGATAGTGGATGCTGGTATGGAAAAATATACTGCTGTAACTTTTTCAGCAAAACGTTATACTTTGTGGTATACCAGAGGTTCCGGTCATAATTCACCTGTTTTTGGGGGTATTGAACAGCTTGCCGGCAAAGATTATACGGCAAAGTTCATAAAAGCAGATAAAAACGGATTTATCTGTGATTTAAGCAAAGCATATCCTGCTGAAGCAGGGGTGAAATCATTTATCCGTACTCTTGATTTCAAGCCGTCAGAAGTCGTAGTTGAAGATAAATTTGAACTTGAAAAACCGCTTGATGCTGTTATAACTTTGCTGACTCCGTGTGATGTTGAAATAATTGACGGGAAAGTCCGTGCCGGAAATGTTTTGATTGAAACTGAGAATATTGAGTTTTTTGAACAGAAGCAAATGCCTGAACTTTTCTGTGATACCAGTATATGGGGCAAACCACTCAATGCAATCCGTTTTAAAAGTAACAGGAACAACTATAAATTCATATTCAAAGAAATTAAAAAATAATTTATTTTGGTTATTGGTCAAAATTTTGTGAAAAAGTCACGTAAATATACCTCTGATATAGCATCTTTTTATGCTTCGCCAACCATCATAAAGTCATATTAAAACGCTGGTAATAAGTAATTTGCAATAAGATATAATAGGAGTATTCCTATTTTTCTGCACCTAAAGAACAGGAATATGGAATTAAAAAAAATTCATTTTTTTGTACAGCAGAACAGCTGATTTTTGTGTGGCAGAAATGTGGCATTTTCTGTTTGGAAGGTATGGATTTGATAGAATTCGGAAGAATGGCAAAAAAATACGGATATTTGATTTTTAGCTCAAATATCCGTAAAAAAGACAAAAAAATGGTACACCCGGCGGGTACTTTTGACAGTAATTTTTTTAGCTCAAAAAATGCGTAACTTGCAATTTTTGAGCTCAAAAATATCCAATTCGGCTCATCCCGTCCAAAAAATCCAATGCCTCTTAAATGGTAAAAAATGGCAATCTTTGCCGGAATATGGTAATAAATGGCAATGATTTTTTTGCATTTTTCCTATGTGGTTCTCATTTCCGGAGAATAACCGATTTTCTGTAAAAATCATTACCATCGTTACCATTTTTTACCATTTTATTACTAAAACGGCTTTTCAATTTTCAAACAACCTGCTGTAAATATATTACCATTTTCTTCTTTTGTCAAATGAAACTTATTGTTTTTTTATAGTCAACTGCATTGCATTATGTTTGATAATTTGTATAATATCATTATAAATCGGACAGGGATATTTGATATTTAATTCATTGGCAAGTTCTGTTGCTGCAGGTACAATTTTTCCAATCAAATCTTCAATTTGATTCATAACAATTTCGGCTCTTATATCACATTCAACTGCCATATTTGAGAAATTTTGTCTTGATATTTCAGCAAAATTAAATTCATGTCCGATAGACATTGCGGATTCATGTGAAAGATTATCATAAACTTCCGTACACAATAAATCATAAACAGGTGCTAAATAAGCTGTTTTTCCTTTATAAAGTACAGAGAAATTTTTTGCGTGTGCATCACCGTTGCCGATAAGAAAATTAAATATGATCCGGCGGAGAAAATCAATTTGTCCGGCAATATCTATATGTACTTTTTTGAGCAGATTGAAACATACTGAAACAGTCGGGCCGCCCTCATTTTCATATTTTTTTTCCGGATCGACACTGAATAATTGACAAAAATCCTCCTGGTGCAATCTGACATTTTTACCATTTGCAATTTTTCTGTCGTATCTTTTTACACAATAATAAGGAATGTCATTCAAATAAAAAATATCACAATCAGGCGTAGGAAATCTCATTTTTGCAGCCAATTTCATGCAAAAAAGTTCATTGAATACACTATGAGGATAATCTTTTATCGGAACTTTAATAATATGTGTTGACGGTTCGCCAAATAAAGGCAGGAAAATTTTACCGTCCGTAACGCAGGCAATCAATTTATCTTGTGCGCCGCTCCCGGATATGCGAAAACCATTTTCTTTGCCGATATTCAACGGACGTCTGTGCAGACCGGTTAAAATTTCAACAGCCTCTTCTTTTGAAAGTTCTCTCAAATGGGGCTGCTCCTGAAAATCTGCATTATTTTCAAGTTCAGACGGATAAAGCGAAATCGCCCCTGCACAATCCCCGCCGATAGCTTTCAGAAAACCGAAAATATTGTGGCGGGACAAATGCAGTATTTTTCCCAGCTTTTTACGTACAGTATCGGGGGGGAGGAGATTATCAAAAAAAGTTGCAGTTGATTGATTATCAAAGCTTTCCTTTTGAAGCGGCATGGAAAATGAAAGCGGAATCGCATTTTTATCTTCCAAATATTTTTCTGCATAACGGAATGACAATTTTCCATTGTCAGATTCAAGATAGCCGGCAAGTTTATCAAGTAGAAAGACATTGAGAGTTTCCATTATTCATAATCCTCTCTTGTGGTTAATTCGACTGTAATTCCGAGCGTTTCGAGAACTTTCAGAACTTTATCAAAATGCATTGTCGTTTTTGCATCCTCCAAGTCGCGCACAAAACGAACGCCGACATTTGCCAATTGAGAAAGTTGTATCTGAGTAACATGCTGTCGCTTGCGTTCAGTACGGACAATATCTGCAAGTTGTGAAGCATTTGATAATTCTATTTTCATAATTAAGGTCCTTTCACCGTTAATATAATCGCTTTTATCTTTTTGTCAAACATAAAAACGCCCCGAACGGTGCGATTTTTAATAAAAAATGCATTTTCGCCCCGAACGGGTTTATTTTCTATATGTAATCTCAAAATCACCCCTATCGGGTCGAAATAAAAAAATATTTTCCCGTTAAAATATATCGGAATCGCTTTCGTAGTAATACGAGTAGTCAATGCCTTTCATAAACATTTCACGGTCATTGATTTTATCGGTCAATGCAGGTGCTAAAAGAGTTTTTAAATCATTGCTGTTTACAACACTTTTCTGCATGGCTTCAAGATAAGAATTTTTGTTGACTTTGCTCCAATCAATACACTTTTTGAGAGTGCGTTTAAGCATCAAATCCAGCCAGATGCGGGTACTGCGACCGTTGCCTTCCATGAAGGGATGGGCGATATTCATTTCCACATATTTATCAATAATTTCCTCAAAAGTGCTTTCCGGCATGTCTTCTATTGTCTGCAACGAAGAAGTCAAAAATTGAGCCATAGCGAACTGAAAACCGCCTTTGCTAATATTTTTGCTGCGGATTTGTCCCGCAAAATCGTATAAGCCGCCGAATAAATAAGCATGAATCTGCTGTAAACATTTCACAGTTCCGATTTCCAAACTGTTTAAAATACCGCTTTCAAAAAGAGCGTATGCTTTCTTTTTGCTCTGACCGTCAATAGTGTTTTCGCTGTAAAGAAACCAATCCAGAAATTTTGCCGCCTTGTTGTTCGGGAAATTTTTTGCAAGCTCAATTATACCTTCGCTGTCAAAACAGTCAGTCAAACGCTTTTTGCCGTCAGGTGCGGTCAATTTCAACTGGTTAGCAGCACTAACCAGTTCATTGTTTTCTTTTTTCAGTTTAAGTTTGAGATATTTCCAATAATTACGATTTTTTTCGTAATCATCCTGCTCATTCAGCACAGATACAATATCAATGACAGAAAAGAACCATTTGGAATTTTCTTCATCCCAAACAGCCCGAACCTCACGGTCATTAAAAAAACGTATGAAAATTTTATTGTTCATGTATTACCTCAAATCTCATTTCTAATGTATCATTAAAAAATAAAAAAGCAAATTTTTTATAAAATTTTTATCTGAAACGTGATGAACCGAAAGTGCGTTGATGGTAGTTTTGTGAAATCATCTGATTTAAGCCGCAAGAATATAAAAACTGTTGTAAGCGGAATTTTTCATAATTCTGATTTTCTGTTGTAAGCGAAATACAATTGACTGCTGTTAATGAATTTTACTGTTTACATATTTCTGGCTTTTTTCTTTGGCATATTTCCATTATCGGCATGTTTGCTGTTTGATAAGTATCGACAGTTTTTCACGGGCAGCAGGGTGTTACTTGCGATATTGCTGTATTCGCTATTATCCTGGAGCGTAACCAATGGAGTTATTTATTTCCGATATTTACTTGATCCAATGAGCTTGCAAGGGCCGGAAGGGGTATTCGCTTTATTTTTTGGATGGCTTTATTTATGGATAACATCAATCCCTGTTTTTCTTATTCATTTAATAATTCGGGTAATTGCCGGGGGTACTAATAAGAAACAATAACCGCCGCGACACGCCCCTTAAAACGCAAAAATGCGGCAAGATTTCTCCTGCCGCCAAGTCTTTTTATTGTCAAAGGGGTTCACAATGAGAAAAAAACTGTTTCCTGTTATTTTATATTACGGGCAGCTTTTACGCAAGTGCGGATAAATTCGCCTTTGGCTTCGGTATAGGCATTGCGATTGTGTTTGAATTGTTTTTGCAACTTGGTTTTCAAAGCGGCATATTCTTTGGCTTTATCGGGGTGTTGCTTCAGATATTCGCAAAAAACAGGTTCATCCCAATCCCCTAAATGGCGGATATGCAAATGAAAAACTTTTTCTGCAAAC
>JAFVPG010000315.1 GCA_017505415.1 Lentisphaeria bacterium
AGACCGTCCGCAAGTACTTCCCCGAGTGCGAAGTACTGATGGGCACCTCCACTGCCGGCATCGCTCACGCCGCCATTGTCGGCCACCTGATGAACCTGCCCATGGGCTATGTCCGCAGCGGCGCGAAGGATCACGGCCGCGGCAACCAGATCGAAGGCAAGCTCCTGCCCGGCCAGAAGGTCGTCGTCATCGAGGACCTGATCTCCACCGGCGGCAGCGCCATCGACGTGGTGAACGTGCTGCGTTTTTATGAGGAAATAATAAAATGCATCGTTTTCAAATACTCGGATTCAACCCATGTGAGAGTCTGTTACGGCACACACCGCAACAGCTGCGCAGCTTTTTGCGCCGTATGAAAGAATTCGGGATGAACAGCATCATAATACACTACGATTACGGCTGGAAACGCTATCAGAAAATAATTGAGGAAGAATGTGCCGCCGCAAATATCGAAATAACATTGATGGTCTTCGGTCCGCGGACATTCTTCAGTCTGACAGATTGGAAAAAGGAATATTTTGCAAAAAATACAGACGGCGAGGTATTCACTCCCGAACCGGAATGTGAAACACACCCCTGCCGTTTCTCTCCTGAAGGAATAGAAGCCTTCCGTGACGGTGCGGAAAAGTGGCTGCTTTCCATTCCGTTTTCCATAAAGCGTGTTCACATGCGTGCCGGTGACGGGTACTCTTTTTGCCGCTGTCCGAAGTGCCGCCAACTCCCGGAACATGAACGCTGGCAGCCTTTTATTGAAGAATTTGTCAAGGCGGCAAAAAAACTCCGTCCGGAACTGAAACTTGAAACTGATCTTTACATCCGCCGTTATCATATTCCGGAATCTCCTGAAATTTTCAATGAACTTGACAGAATCATGTTCGATACATTTTTCCGTCATGTTTTTTATCCGATCGGCTCAAAAAATGATGTCGCCAATAAATTCTGCATGCAGTATATCGCTCCTGACGGCTATGCAGACTGCGACACCCCCAATGAATACTACCTGAAACGTCTCGAAGAATGGAGCAAAGCATTTCCCGGCAAAATTTATATTCATGAAAATGTAATGTGCCAGGGATTTCTCGGAACTTTTCAGCATAACACCGGAGTTTACAAGCAGGATTTGAATACCTTTGAAAAACTGGAACTCGGCGGCATCTGCTATGAAGCATACGAACCATTTTTCAATAATTTTGCATCGCTTTTTGAAACTCTTGCAAATAAAAAAGAGTATCACCCTGACATTCTCGAAAAAATATTGCCGCAAACTTCAATGCGTGTTTTCTGTGATGATGCGGCTTTTCCGCTCGGCAAATATCTGGATAGTAAAGCTGCACAGCATGCTGAATTTTTCCGCCGGCATCTGATGTCTCCTGATGCTGCAAATTACCGTAATTTTGTAAACTTTGTCATGCAGGATGAAACTCTGACCGATCCGCTGCTGGTTGGTTACGGCTGTGCCCGCCACCTCTACTGCAACCACAAAGCAAAGTTCAAAAAACTGTCAGATGAAGCAGAAAGTTTCATAAACTCCCGCAAACTGTGGGATTTTATGGAAAAAATACCACTTACAGAAGATCCGCGTCAAATTTGTAAAAACATTATTTATGAACTTACAGAAAAAATTTACGATATACAATAACTCAACAAAATATCAAGGAGGAAAGACCAAATAATACAAATCGTGTTGCTATCTGAAATATCAAAATTTTGTAATGAACCCCAAAAAAATTGAAACAACCAATCAATACTGAAAAAGGAGTTGAAAAAATGCAAACAAAACTGAAAAATAATGACAGCAGACCAATTATTACAAATTTCACATTGATCGAACTCTTGGTTGTCATTGCCATCATCGCAATTCTCGCAGGAATGCTCCTCCCCGCTCTCGGAAAAGCCAGAGCAAGAGCCAAAAACATGAAATGCGTCAACAATATGAAACATATCTCCATGGCGGCACATTTCTATGCAGATGATTATAATGACTACGTTGTACCTTATGCGTTTTATACCCCAGGCTATGTAAAAGGAGAAAAATCATGGCTTGATTTTCTGAGGAAATATATCAGCGAAAACGATAAATCATTTTTCTGGTGTCCGGTACAAAATGAAACTCTTATCGGGTACGGAGCTTTGCTTGTAAAAGGTTCTCATGCTCAGCCTATGCATCGGGAAATTACTTCAGAGGCGCATTTACAAGGCGGCATGACCAAATATGGCAAATTGCAGAACCCGTCAATGATTGTTGATTATATGGATTGTATTGCTGATAATGTTGATACCGGTGTGGTCTACTGCATGAAATGCGATCAAGGCAACTGGAATACTCTTGCAAAAGCAAAAATTCCTGAACGGCACGGCAAACATGTCAATGTCGCATACGCCGACGGTCATGTAGGACCGGTAAAATTACAGGATATACTTAACGAATCATCCATCGACAATGATGTAACAGGACATTTCAGAAAATAAGGAGGAGTTATTATGAAAAAATTTTTATTGGCAGCATGCTTTATTTCCGCTTTATTACTCAATGCAGAAGAAATTTTTTCACCCAAACGCTCTGCTGACTGGGACGGCAGACCGGCACTTACCAATGAAGGCATTTTTCAGAAAAAACAGTCTTCCCGTTTGATAAGCATGAAATCATTTGACGTTTCTCCAGACTGTGAATATACCCTTTCAGGAGAGTTTCGTCTGGTAAATTCAACCAAGTCAAAACCATTTTTCTTCGGTTTTATTCCCCGTCTCGCCAATGGTACCCGCATTGAACAGAAACATTTCCGTCAGCGTGTCAATACAACTCTCGGAGAAGTCACTGAAGATGCAAAAGCAAACTCAAGAGAAATCAAAATAAAAAATGCAAAAAATTATCCGGTCGCCATGCCGGGAATTTTTGCCGCATTCAATGCAAAAGCTGACAACAGCGACCTTCCGAATTTTGACATTATTCCAATAAAAAATATCAAATCAGAAAACAACAATGCAACCATAACTTTGCAAATTCCACTGAAAAAAGACATTAAAAAAGGCACTCTTATCCGTTTGCAATGCCTCGGAGCAGACTTTGTTTATGTTGGAAGCTCCGGCAAAATACTCTCTGATCAATGGAAAACTTTCAGCGGCAAAATCAAGTTTGACGGCAACGGTCACAGATGGTTTCCAGGTACTCAAAAAGCAAATATCGTTATGCTCGGCGGCACTGCAGATGGCATAGTTGAGTTCCGCAACATAAAAGTCTCTGCCGAAAAAATCAAATAAATACTGTCATTTCCATAAAATTTTATAACCTAATCCAGTAAAGAGGTAAAACATGAAAAAATATTTGTTTTACTCATTGGTTCTTATTGTCTTTTCTGCATGCGCCAATGAAGTATTTTCCGTAAAACGTTCCAACGATTGGGATGGTAAACCTGCAAAAATTTCAGAAGGAGTTTTTCAGAAAAAACAATCCTCACGTTTGATAAGCTTAACCACTTTTGAGGTATCTCCAGAGTACGAATACACTCTTTCTGGAGAGTTCCGTCTGGTAAACTCAACCAAAACACGACCGTTTTTCTTCGGATTCATTCCCTATCTTGCCAATGGAACCCGCATTGAACAGAAACATTTCCGCATCTTCAAAAATACAAGCTGTGCAAAAGTTATCGAAAACTGCAAACCTGATTCTTATTCCATAAAAGTTGAAAAAGCAATGAATTATCCTGCCAACCAACCGGGGATTTTCATTGCACTTAACGCAAAAACCGACAACAGCGATATTCCAAACTTCGATATTATCCCTGTAAAAAATATCGACTCTTCTAACGGCATTACCACCATAAATTTGCAAACTCCTCTCAAAAAAGAACTCAAAAAAGGCACTCTTGTCCGTCTGCAATGTCTCGGCGCAGATTTCATTTATTCAGGTTGTGCGAATAAAATGCTCTCTGATAAATGGCAGACTTTCAGCGGCAGTACCAAATTCGACAGCAAAAGCAATGCATGGTTTCCCGGTACACAAAAAGCCGGTATCGTAATGCTCGGCGGTACTGCTGACGGTCTCGTGGAATTCCGCAATATCAAAGTAACCTCAAAATATGTCGGAACTCCCGTCATTAAGCACAATGAAACCGACCTTGCCTCACGCAGCAATGCCGCCATCATTTCCGTAAGCGGCTCTGCTAAAAATGACAAATTCCGCGCAGTTTCAATGTATGACGGCAAAGATGATACCGCATTCCTG
This sequence comes from Lentisphaeria bacterium, assembly GCA_017505415.1. Lineage (GTDB taxonomy): Bacteria > Verrucomicrobiota > Lentisphaeria > Victivallales > Victivallaceae > RGIG5270. The sequence goes on from JAFVPG010000315.1 coordinate 4,223, forward strand.
AGTTCTCCCGCCATGAGCAGACATGATATTGATATACACTGGTTCCGTACCAATGTCAATATCAACGGCATCTCGCTGGACTTTACTCCTGTTGATTATGATTACAAGGAATCTTTCGGCTATCTCGGACATCTTGCAGGCATAAAACCACAATCTTTCAAAGGAACTTCCATAATTCCGGAAACGCTTGCCATTGAAGTAAAACAATACGGAAAATGGCGCAAAGCCGGAGATTTCAAAGTCAGCGGCAATAAATTTTTCCATCGCTTCCCGGAAACACTCAAAGATGTTCAGCGCCTGCTCATCAAATTCAATACTCCTGCCGGTAAATCTATCGCTATCCGTGAAATAAAACTTCCCGGTATTCCGCTTCAAAATGTTATGCAAAATATTCCCGGCATCAGCAAAACTGCCGGTCATTATCTCTGGCACCGTACCAATGGCGTAATTTATCCGCATGATAAACCGTGCATTGCCTATATGCGCAGCAAATTCACTCTCAAAGATAAAAAAATTAAAGAAGCTTTCCTTACTGCCGCCGCATACAACAAAGCAAGTTTTACTCTCAACGGCAAAAAAATACTGCCAGTTGTTGAAACTCCCGCAGCGGCAACAATCAAAGCTGTCCGTTGCAAAATACCGGTCGATCTGCTCAAAAAAAATAATCTTCTCGCCGTAAAAGCCGTCAAATATGACCTCCTCGGCGGCATTTACGGAGTAATTTTCCAGATTGCCGTAAAGTATGAAGATGATACAGTTGAATATATCGGCAGCAATTCAAACAATACAAAAACTTCCGAAACCGCCGCCACCGGTTGGGATACTGAACTGAATGGATTTAATGATTGGAAAGCGGCGCACACACGTTACGGAGCAGATCCGTTTCCCGGAAATTTCTGGGCAGTAGACTGCAGTCTGCCATTTTTCGATGATGAAGTGGAACTTATTGACTGCCGACTGACTCCTGCCATTCCCAAAGACGGCGAAAAATACCGCATGGAATTTACTTTCAATATACAAAAACCTTTGAAAAATAATTATACCATCACCTGCCGTTTCGGAGAAATGCCTTCTGAAATTTACGGCAATTTCACTCTCGGAAACAATATGACCTCTCACTTCAACAGCATGTTTGCAGGTGATCACGGCAAAAAAACTTACGTCATTGAAGGAGTATGGTGTGAAGAAGTCTCTCCCACTCTGCCCGTCAGAATCGCCGTCAGCAACGGCAAACAACAGGCATTCATAAAATCTGTCATCGGCAAAATGACCTCTATGCCCATTGAAGGTCAATTACAACTGATGCTCGGCAAAGCGGATTACAAACTGCCGCATGGATTTCCCGATGCGAAAATCAAAAATGAACGTTTCTATGTCAACGGCAAACTTGATGCACCGCTCTTTTTCTCCGACAACAAACTCACTGCGGGGCGCATTGCGGATCAGCTTGACAATGATGCTCTGAACATTGTCCGTACCGGGATGTGGATTCCTGTTATCGCAGGAACAAATAATCGGAAAACTGTTCATGATAACTACATTGAAACCATCCGTCAAACCGCAAATTACACTCTGCGCAAAAATCCATCTGCCAAACTTTTCATCGTATTTGAACTTGATCCTGAACATGACTGGCTCTTTGAAAATCCTGACGAACAAATCGTTCTCGGCGATAATTCACGTTTGATGGGGCTTTACAACAATCGCGGCAAAGGCACAATTCACGTCAGAGGCAGCATGGCAAGTCAAAAATACAGAAAACTTGTTTATGACAGTCTTACTGAACTTATCAAACGCATAGAGAAAGAACCTTTTGCAAATTCCGTCATCGGAGTTTCTCTCGCCGTCGGATTGGCGGGCGAAAACAACTATGGTGTCGACCGCTATGATTTTACCAAAGGAGAACGCAGCCGCAACAATGCTCTTGTCGGAGACTGGGGCGTTGCCTCCCGCAAAGCATGCGTTCGCTTCCTCCAGAAACGCTACAAAAATGATGCGGAATGGCGCAAAGCATGGAAAATATCAGACCGTAATGCAAAAATCACCGATTTCAACTCTTCTGAAAAATGGCCCACCGAAACTTTAATGCATGAAATGTTGTGGAAAGCCCGCCCGAAAGACCGCTTCATTTTCCGTGACCGCAAAGTTTTCGGACACATGGTCGAAGATTTGAATGAATTCCAATCTTTGCAGCGTGCTGAATTCATCCTCAATGCAGGCAAAGCCGTCAAGGAAGCCTCCAACAACCGCCTGATAGTGGGAACTTATATGGGATATATCTGGCCGCAGTTGGTCAATAATCCTGTTGGCAGTTCCGTTTATTCCGGGCATGCGGCCTCACGTCTGGTACGTCAAAGTCCCTATATCGACTTTTTCAGTTCCCCGCAATGGATCCATGCAGTTAATATGCCGATATTCTATTCCGTACTGATAGATTCTCTCAAACTTTTCGGCAAAACTTATGTAGTTGAAGGAGACATCCGCACTCATTATGCCGCATTCGGCGGAATTTATGACCGTGATGAAATGGAATCTCAAATGCGCAAAATCTGCGGATTCATGCTGGCAAAACATCTGGGTGCATGGTTCCTCGGCTGGTCATACAGTACCGCCGGAGCGCAGGGAGTACGCTTTTTCTCCGACCCGATGCTGCTTGCTGAATTGAAAAATCTCCGTCAGCAGACACTCCTGCCGAATATCCGTGATGTCAAACCCGGCACACGCATTGCCATGCTGGTCAGTGAACAAAGTGCATGGTACATGGATCTGCTCTCTCCTGCCAATACTGTTCATGCAACATTTCTCTACAAAAATTTCCACAAATTCCTGACTCTCGGAACAGGATGTGATATTTATGCTCTTGAGGATTTGCCGGAACTGGTAAAAACCGGAAGACTCAAAGATTACAAATTCGTGATCTTCAACAACGCTTTCCACTTGAACAAAGAACTCCGCCATCTCATCAATACCAAAGTCAAAGCCGACAACAGAACAGTAATGTTCATTTACGCTCCCGGCTATCATGATGATGATTTCAATAAAACATCAAGTTCTGTTTCCGTCAGAGGTATTGCCGATATTATCGGTGCCGATGTAAAAGTCATTCACGAAGAACGCAAACTCGGTGCCGACTGGCTCAATGAAAAAACACCGAGAGAATGCTCAATCTGGTGGGACGTTCACCAGAAAGCATTATTCACCAATGAAATCGGTCCGATTTTCTATTTACCGCAACAAAAGGGAGTGGAAACTCTCGCAACATTGCGCATTGACGGGCAAAGCCACAAAGACAAAATTGCCGCATGCCGCATAAAGAAAAAAGATCATACAATCATCTATTCCACTCTTCCTGAACTCTCCTACGATGCACTGAAAAAACTGGTTATAGAATCCGGCACAAAACTTGTAAACTCTCAAAACGATGTTATAGTAAACGTCGGTAACGGGTTCCTCGTCGTCACCAACAGAGGCAATGCCGGAGAGCTTGAACTTGAGCTTCAGGATGAACGCTGCTGGACAGAGCTGCCCGCAAATA
>JAFVPG010000316.1 GCA_017505415.1 Lentisphaeria bacterium
GTTTGGGGTATAGTGAATTGCGATAGCAATGAGCGACAATACCCCAATGTGGCTAATCGCGGTGAAAGATTTGCTTCATCATTCCTCAAAAAAGAGGAAGGTTGAAGCAAATACTTCACCGCAAATAACGCCTGACACTCCACAGCCACTGACACTCACGCGACAGCGTCACACCGCACCGGGTCGTACCCGGCGCCGGGGATGCAAGGGGGGCGGCGTAAGCCCCCTTGCAAAAAAATCGCCCTGTATAACAACAGAGCGATTCATATTTTTTCAGTTATATATTATTTTGCGCCGTACTGGACGTAGTATGCATCGATGGCAGCTTTGAGGGTATCGTCTATGATGACTTTGCCTTTGTAAGGTTTATTATACAAATGTTCAACAACTTCAGCCATAGTTACGATTGCAGTAGTTTTAAAACCGTATTTTTCGGAAATTTCAGAAAGTGCGCTTTTTTCGCCCTGGCCGCGTTCCATACGGTCAACACTGACGACCAATCCGAGAACATTTACATTGCCTTGAGCTTTGATAATGGGCAGAGTTTCTTCAATGGAAGTACCGGCAGTAGTCACATCTTCGATAATAACGATTTTATCATTATCTGCAATGGGGCTGCCAAGCAGAATACCTTTGTCGCCGTGATCCTTGACCTCTTTGCGGTTGGAACAATAACGTATATCCGCATTAAAATCTTCAGAAAGTGCCATAGTTGCGGCAACAGTCAGAGGAATACCTTTGTAAGCAGGTCCGAAGAGGACATCAAAATCAGTACCGAAAGTCTGTTCAATGGCTCGGGCATAATACTGTCCGAGTTTGCGCAACTGTGAACCGGTGCGGTAAAAACCGGTATTGACGAAAAACGGAGTCTTGCGGCCGCTTTTTGTGACAAAATCACCGAACTTCAATACGTTGCAGTCAATCATGAATTCAATAAATCTCTGTTTGTACTCTTCCATAGGACTATCCTTTCGGTTATAAATATGTTTAAAAGTAAAAATCAAGACAAAAAAAATGGCAGCCCTACAAGGATTCGAACCTCGACAAAATGATCCAGAATCACTTGTGCTACCATTACACCATAGGGCTGCGTTAAAAAACTCTTGCGAGTTGTTTTTTTATTTTTTCTTACCTTTTGCGAGGATTTCACGAACCTTGGCTTTGCAACGTTCGAGATAAGCCTTGCGGCGGGCTCTTTTCTGAACTTTATTGCTCTGCTGACCCATTTTTATCTCCTTGTCAGTTTATCATTTTCAATAACAGTATATAATTTATCACCATTTTGCGATTTTGCAAATTTTTTCTGCAAAAAAAAGGATTTTTTTTTACTTTTTCAACCATTTTGGGCTTCAAAATACCATTTCAGATAAAAAATGGCACATTTTCGAGCTTGAAATGCTTCCAATCCTCCTCACCATAGAAGACTTTAACAAGGAAAAGTCCTCTGGCTGAAGCAGTTGTAGGTCCAAGCGTGCGGTCACGGGCTTCAAGCAGGGATTTCAACTCACTTTTCGTCATACGGTGAGATGCACACTCAAGCAAAGCTCCGGTCAGGCAGCGTATCATCTTGTACAGAAAGCCGTTACCGATATACGATATGCACAGATATTCGCCGAAAAGCTTCGTTTCTATACGGTAAATCGTACGGACTGCATCATCAATATCATTTCTTGAACAGACAAAACTTGAAAAATCATGTGTCCCGGTCAGAACTTCAGCACATTCCTGAAGATAATCAACATCTATTTTATATTTCGGATGCAATGAATAATGATTGGAAAAAGGTGTTTCATCTCCGAGATTAACGACATAAACATACGCCTTGCCAAGAGCATCATAACGGGCATGAAATGTCAGCGGCTTTTCCTCTATCGTCCGTATTCTTATATCCGACGGCAGCAGACGGTTAAGAGCATTTTTCAATTTTTGCGGTGGAATGGCAGGTCGTGACGGTGCGGGAAATGCCGCTGCAAAGTTTATTGCATGCACTCCGGCATCAGTTCTGCTTGAACCTGTCAATTCTATCGGCAAACCATTGTACAACCGGCTCAAAACTTTTTGAATGACCTCCTGTACACATACTGAATTCGGCTGTATCTGCCAGCCTCCGTAAACACTGCCGTCAAAAGATATTTCCATCAGATAACGTACAGCTGACGGATATGGTATTTCTTCAATTTTGCGGGGCGGATATTCACTCATAAAAGCTCCGATGCTATCTCATTCCAAAATTGCAGACCTTTATCATTGAGTCGTATAACATCTCTCTCAATGACAAAACAATCATCATATAATTTAGCAATATTTTCAACTTTTTGCAACATCAAATTCCACGAAAAAGGAAATTTTTTCTCCCATTCAGCACGCTGCCACCCTCTGACTGTACGCAGATTAACTGCAAATATCTCCATCCGGCGCAACTCTGCATCTATAATATCATACTCCGGCTCATCTCCATTCAGAAATGCCTCAATATCATATTGCTGTGTCCAACGGTCAATTCCGTCAAAAGACGATGCCGCCGCTCCGATTCCAAGCAAAGTCTCTCCGCTCCAGACATTTTTATTATGCCTGCATTGGGCTTCATCATTCAATGCATAATTGGATATTTCATAACGCTTGAAAGGAAATGCACTGCCTGCTGCTTCATACATCATACAGGCTATATCTTCATCAAGCTCTATCGCCTCCCCTGCCAATGCTGTCTGCTCTTCGATTGTGAGATTGTACGCAGAAAAATGGTCACAGCCTGCCTCCTTCACACGTTTCAAATCAGCTCTGAAATCTTCCGGTGTCTGAAAAGGGATACCATAAATCAGGTCAATATTAAAATGTTTGAAAGGATTTGCAGCTGTTATTTCAAGCGCATTTTCAATAGCAGTCTGCGAAGTGCGCCGACCGAGTGTCCGGCGGTGATTCTCTGAAAAAGACTGCACCCCCATACTCAAACGGCTGACACCACAATCATGAAGCAGAGCAATTTTATCAGCATCTAAAGTTTCAGGATTACTCTCAATGGAACACTCTTTCAACTGATTGAAAGCAATCCTGTCATGCAGTATATCAAATAATTTTTCAAGTTGTTCTACCGTAAGCAAAGTCGGAGTTCCGCCGCCGATATAGACAGTTTCAATTTGAGAACAGTCATATTTATGCAATTCATCGCCGATCCGTTTTATATAAGCATGCTTAAGTTCTTCCGTACATCCGGTTTCAGAGTAAAATGCACAATAATCACATTTACTGCGGCAGAAGGGAATATGAATGTAAAGATTTTTCATCACACTCAATCTCTGGTAATATCCATAAGAGCCTGCTGAATTTTCAAACGCCACTCTTCCAACCCTTTTTCATCAAGATTTGGCGGCACATTTAATGGTTCACCAATCTCCACTGTCAGAGTGCAAAAAGGTTTGGGGATCTGAAAATTGTCCCAGCTCCTGATTGACCAGTAGCGCGAGGCATTTATTGAAATCGGAACAACCGGCGTTTGATGTGTCGATGCCAGATAAACCGGTCCTTTGCTCATAACATACTTCGGGCCTCGCGGTCCATCAGGAGTAAAACTTACATGAAATCCTTCGTCCAATGCTCTCGTTGCCCCCAAAAGAGCATTTGCTCCACCTTTTTTCGATGAACCGCGCATTGCTTTGATACCAAAAAATCCTATCAAATCAGAAACATACTGCCCGTCACGGGATGCACTTACAACTGCAACGGTACGTTTTCTCGCCTTTTTCGGAAAAACAGCAGGAAAATAAAGCAGTCTGTTGTGCCATGTGACTGCAACACATCCTCTTGCATTCTCGATCATATTACCGGGATCTATAATGCGGTGACGGAAAAAAAGGAAACAACATCCTCTTAAAATTATATACGGGAAGAAAAATACCCATGTCGGCAATTTTTTTATTTTCCTGAAACGTTCCTTAAATGATTTCATTTATTTTTTCCTGTTTTACAAATATTTTTTAAAACACATTCAGCGCACTTGGGATTTACAGCCTTGCAGACAGCTCTGCCATGAAATATCAAAAGATGCGAAAAATTTCCAAGTTTTACTCCATCCATACGGCAATTAACCATAAATTCAAGTTTTTCCGGATCATCACTGCGGGACAACCCGAGTTTGACCAGCAAACGCCGCACATGAGTATCAACAGGGAATCCCGGTTTTTTAAAAGCATTTGACAGCATGACATTGGCAGTTTTGCGCCCCACACCTGGAAGTTTCAGCAAATCTTCCATATTATCCGGAACTTGAGATGCAAATTCATTTACCAGCATTTGTGAGGCCGCAATAATATTTTTTGCTTTTGATTTGGCAAGTCCGGCAGTTTTGATAAGTTCAATAACCTCTTCCTCTGCTGCTGATGCCATTTTTTCCGGAGTACCGAAAACACGAAAAAGTTCAGGAGTGATAATATTTACTCTTTTGTCCGTACATTGGGCAGAAAGTATCACAGCAACAAGCAGCTCAAAATGATTTTTATGCACCAGCGGACATTCACATTCCCCGTAAATATCGTACAGCAAATCATATACAGCTTCAAGTTTTTCTGTTTTTTTATCGTGTATCATAATCAAATCTTATCTGGCAGCTCCGATAAACATTTTCAAATGTTTTATATATTTGGCTGCCCCTCCTGCCATATAGCCGGTTCTTGCAATAACCGAACCATCAGCTTTCAACAGAAAAACAGTCGGATAGCCCTCAACATTATATGTATCACGGAGTTTTTCATTCTGCTTTTTCAAATCAGGAGCAAGATTTTTTACCGCCGGAAAGTCAGCAAGCATGCAGACAATATTATCCACTGCCCATTTTTTGAATGCAGGTGTGGAAAAAACCTCTCTATCCAACTTTATACACCAGGAACACCAATCAGAACCGCTGAAAACAAGCAATATCGGCTTATTTTCTTTTGCTGCCGTCTCTTTTGCTTTCTCAAAATCGGTCAGCCAAACCGGCTCTGCCGGTACAGATTTTTCAATTTTTTCCGTTTCCGGACTCTTCTGCACCTGATTATCGCAAGCAGAAAAAACAAATACACAACTCAGCACACAAAATATTTTTACAATTTTTTTCATACTGCACCTCCTTTTTAATCTCTGCTTTAACTATAATATCTCAATTCAAAATGTCAAGAAATATTTCATTAAAAATCAACTTCAACTTCAACAATACTTTCATTGACTGCATAAGGAATAATATCTGAATCGTATTTTCTGCCGTTGACAATAATCTCAATTCCGTTATTTGAAGATTTATTCCGTTTAAATTTGAAATTGTATTGAGAACCTGCGATCTTGCGGCTTACAGAATATGAATCCCAATCAGCAGGAACACATGGAGCTATTCTGATACCATCCGGACGGGGCTGGATACCGAGCAGAAATTCAGTAACAGTGCGGTAAAGCCATGAAGCTCCTCCGGTAAGGTGTGTCAATGATGCCTGTCCGTAATTTGCATTCTCCGGAGCATAAACCCATGAAGCAAAAGCATAAGGTTCTCTGCCGTAAGTATCTGCGTTTTCAGCAGAACGGACAAACGGCAGTATCTGCCGGAAATATTTCCATGCCCGTTCTCTGTTGCCGCGCATGGCCTCTGCAATAACTGCCCAGGTATTTGCATGATAAAACAATCCGCCGTTCTCTCCTGCTCCGGGAATATTGGCACAATATCTTTTGCCATCTGCCATTTTGGTATAACCGGGATAACTTATGCGGATACCGCACGGAGAATCAAGAATTTCTGATACACTGTCCAATGCTTTATCAACATGTTCAGCCTCAAGAGTACCTGCGATTGCCGCCCATGACTGCGTATTAAGGAAAATTTTTCCCTCTTCATTTGCGTCAGATCCCATTACATAATCGGGGAACAGCAGACGTTTATACCATTTGCCATCCCATGCTTTACTGTCGACAGCAGCAGTAAATTCACGGATTTTTTCATCGAGAAATTTTTTATCTGCGCTATGGTCTTCATCAAGAAAAGTCTTCATGATTTGAGCAGCATAAATATATTGCTCTGCGACCATGATACTTTCGCCATCTTTCATAACTGCACTGATA
>JAFVPG010000035.1 GCA_017505415.1 Lentisphaeria bacterium
TAAGCCGTCTGCGAAAATATTGTAAATAATCGCAGATGGCGCCGTAACTGCATCGGGCTTCAAACAACGGAAGAATTTGAAAGGAGAAAAGTTTTTCTTTGTTACTTTCTTTTTGCAAAAAGAAAGTAAGTATTGCAAGACGTGTCAAATCGGCAAACATTACGCATCTGCGGACAAAAATATATAGAAACACAAACCCTTAACAGAAAGGACAAAATATGAAAAACAAGCTCAACCAACATGAAAAAATTCATACTATCGGAAGTTGCTTCACTCTGATTGAACTGCTTGTAGTAATTGCTATCATTGCAATTCTTGCAGGTATGCTGTTACCTGCATTGAACAAAGCCAGAGAAAGAGCGCGTACTGCTGCATGTATCAGTAATTTGAAACAAATCGGCATTACTCTTGTTATGTATGCGGCTGATTGTGACGGTTATTATCCTGCATGGCACACATCAGGTCCGTGGTATCAGTTGATTTCAGGCGGCTGGTTCACCAATCTCAAAGCATGGGACTGCCCCGGAGATGTCACCAGAACGCCTGACCTTGCCGAAGCAGGTTCTTATAAAAACTATGCATGGACCCAGATGAATACTAAAACTGTAAACCGCAGTTATGCTATTGAATCACGGTGCGGCTCTATGATGAACAGTGCTACTTTTTATACCCCGTACCGTCCGGAAACTGCAAAAGGTGCAGGCGGCGGCAAAAAATTCCCGATTTGTTATGATACTCATCCTGCATCCGGGACATCAGGCTTGAACGGATTATATGGTGTTGATGCCGGCAATTATTATACCCAGCATCACGGCGGACGGGTAAATATTCTTGTTTCTGACAATTCTGTTTTCTCATCTCCGAAGGTCAATACAAATACTGTTTCAATGACTCAACTCAACTCTTTTGACAAAGGGTTCAACAATTTGAGTGTTTCAAAATTCAAAACTGACGGAACTCCGCTTTGATAATTGTAAAAGGATTTCAAAACTGAAGAATAAATTTATTGTATTTATATGTGCATTTTTTTGTGCTGTAAATCTTTTTGCCGCAAAAATGACTGAAGTCGGCGTCGGCGTTTATATTTATGACTATCTCATTCGCAAATGCGCAGAAACTTGGGGCAGGGAGCCTAAAGAGTTTATTGCTGAACATTTTGCCATTCTTGAGAAAAACGGTGTGAATGTCATTCATCTGGCAATCGAAAGTCTTGACCTTTTTGAAAATATTTATCTTCCCTTGATGGAAAAGCACAAAATCAATGCTTTGATTCAGATAAATTATGCTTACTTCCGCAATGGCGGTGATTGGAAAAATCCAAAATACATGGACAGTATGGCAAAAAAAGCCGCTATCATAATCAATAAGTACAAAAATCATCCCAATGTTGTTGCTTTTTCAATCCGTGAAGAAGCCGGTACATGGCAGATGCCGCAGATTTCAGATTATTATAAAAATATTTTCAAATATACTGACCATGTAAATACTTTTATCTGTCACAACAATATTGCCGCCGCCAAAGCTCACCTTGAGCCTTATCCGGAAATTTTCGGTACTGACCGCTATAATTTCTACTTCAATGAAGGCAAAAATGCTTATCTTGCAAGTCCCTCTTTTGCAATCAACTGGCTCCGCAATCAGGGAAAATCATATTATGTTGAGGCAGCCAAACGCAATGCAGATTTTATGATGGTTCTGACTTCAGGCGGTTCCATCAACTGGTTCAATGATGTTGAAAAAGGCATTTCCGACCCCGAAGTCCGTCAGAAAATGCTCAAATGGGCTGATGAGGGCAATATGGGCTGGTTCCGCTTCAAACAGGGACAGCCTGCATACTGGAAATGGTACAAAATGCCTGCCAACTGCCTCAAAGCCTGTATGTGGGTCAGCGTACTTGAAGGTGCAAAATATATCACTTTCTATTCCTACCGTCCGATGAAAAAAGGACGCGGAGATATTGATACTATTGCTGATTTGATTCCGCAGGCGGCACGCCGCCGTTATGCTTGCACTGACTTTTATACACTTGCAGGACATCCGGGTAAACCCAATCCGCAGCTCGCAGAATTTGCCGAAACTGCTAAAGAGTTGAAAGTTTACGGCAAGCTCATTATGAAAATGAAAAAAGTCATCAATGACAAAGAACCCGTTATTAAAATTACCGATTTCCGCAGCCATTACGCACAGCGTTTTACCGTTGACGGAATCAAAGGAAATATTACAGTTTTTTGCAATGTCAAAGTCGGTACATGGCCCAACAGCACCCGCTACATGTTCAAGCCCGGTGACAAAATCAAAATCGGCAAAGACGGCGAAATGGTTGGATATGTCCCCCGCAAAGGTCTTGATATGATGACTATTGAAGCAAAACTTGACAAAGGCGAATCCGTCTGGCGTCTTGATACCATGCAGGAAATTAAAGACGGCAAAATCGGTATCAATCCCGGCAGTGGTATCATGCTTTTCAGCGGTACAAAAGTTGAATTTATCAAACTTCAAAAAATGATTAAGTAAGAAAGAGAGAAAAAATGAAAAAAACATTATTATTTGCGGCATTTATGCTTGTTGCGACTGCTTTCGGCGCAGACTTTTTTATCAATGATGTTAAAATCAGCAAAAATTATGCCGAAACTGAATCTGAGTGGCAGTATTCAAGAAAAATTAGTCTGCCGGGTGAAGATTTTCCGGAAGAATTCAAAATTCCGCCCAAATATCTCCGCCGTCATCCGACCTCAAAACATGTTGCAGGCTTCAACGGCACTGTGCTGGTTAAAATAACTTCTTCCGGCACAATCAAAAGTTTTGATGTCAAAGGCAGGATTTGCAACTTCCCCGACCATGTTGAGCGTGAAGCAGCTTTCAGTTATTCTCTTGACGGTAAAAATTTTACTGTCGTTGAAAAGAAAACTTTCGGCGGCAAATCACCCTCCGGAGTTTTTGTCGGAGGTAAAATTGAGCTGCCTGCAAACAAAAACGAACTCTATTTGAAATTTGAACGTTTTTATAAAAAAGGCGACCGCAACGGTCAGTACGGCAATGTTCTCTGGACCAACTTTGACTTGAATATTTATGGCGGTACAGAGGCGGCAAAAGTCGCCGCTCCCGTTGTCAATGAAAAGCCGGCTGAAGCTGAAAAAGTTGAAACAGCAGTAAAAATTGAAGTTAAAGACAGCAAAGTTAAAGCCGATTTACAGAAAATCGCCGACCATGTCAGCAAAAAAACAAATGAACCGTGGACATGGGTTTTTTACGGAGATTCAATCACTCACGGTGCCGCTCACACTCACGGCTGGCGCAGTTTTCCTGAAATTTTTCATGAACGCGTCCGCTGGGAATATCACTTGAGCAAAGATACTGTTATCAATTCAGGAACAAGCGGCCAGTCAACTCTTGAGCTGCTGGATAAGAATGAATATCAGCGACGTATCAAACGCTACACTCCGCAGGTCGTTTTTGTCCTTATCGGCATGAATGACACCGTTCGTGCCAAAGTCAAAGATCCAGCAGTTTACCGTGCAAATCTTGAAGAATTGGTCAAACGGTTGCAAGCAGATAAAGCAATCGTTGTACTGCAAACTTTCAACACTGTCAATGTCCGTCTTGAATGGGGCGAAAAACACAATTATGTGCAGCGTTTCAAGGCATTGCCGACTTATAACAATATCATCCGTGAAACCGCTGCAAAATACAGCACGATTCTCGTTGACCATGATGCTCACTGGCGCAAAAATGCCGCCGATTACCATACACTCAAATCATGGCTCGGCGAATACATCCATCCCGGTGCCAAAGGTCATCTGGAAATGGCAAATACCATTTTCAAAGCCCTTAATATTTATGATCCGAAAAGCAAGTGTTCAAATGTCAAAGCATGTAATCAATGACGTTTTTATTGATATATTGAGAGGAATTGTGTAATGAAAAAAATTTTGTGTTTAATATTCATTTCTGCCGCTTTTTGTGTTTTTGGCGCAGATTTGAAAATAAATAACCGCATCATCGAAAAAGGTTATTCTGAAAAGGCGGATTCATGGGAGTTTTCACGCTCCGTCAGTCTGATTAATGAAGCTCCGCCTGAAGAGTTTATGATTACTGAAAAAAATATCCGCCGTCATCCGACATCAAAACATATTGCAGGTTTTAACGGTAATCTTACATTTATGGTAAA
>JAFVPG010000317.1 GCA_017505415.1 Lentisphaeria bacterium
CCATGGTCAAGCATCTCTTTCAGAGTCCGTTCGATCATGGAAATACTTATATCAGGACAGGTGTTGGCAATATCCGATTTGCTGATTTTGCCTAATTTCTGTTCAAATATCAATCGGATGCGATCGGTTTTGTTGAGTTTGCCGATGATAATATGTTCAACTCTGTTTTCAAATTCACGATATGATTTGAGAATAATGCCCAGCATATAACGCATAAAGGGCATATAATCATTCGTACCACCGTTCCAATTTGCACTGCTCTGCTGCAATGTTTCATAATAGGTTTCTTTGGATTGTTCAATGAGTTTTTCCAAACTGATATATTTCCCGACAATATAACCATTCTGATAAAGCAGCAGCAAAGTAAGCAAGCGGCTCATGCGTCCATTTCCGTCATTAAACGGATGAATGCAGAGAAAATCAAAAATAAACAATATTGCAAGCATCAATGGGTCACAAACACCGGAGGCAAGAGCGTTTTTGTAAGCATTGCAGAGTTCTTCTATTGCCCGTGGTGTTTCAAATGCAGTTTCCGGAGTAAAACGGATATGCTGATTGCCTTTGGAATCAGTTTCTGCAATCAGATTATCGCTGTTTTTCCAATGCCCTCCAATACCGGGAGCTTGAAATGAATACAAATCACGATGCAGCTGCAAAATTGAGTTTGGTGTCAGCGGAATATACTCATAACTTTGGTGGATCGTGGCAAGAACATCCCGATATCCGGCAATTTCTTTTTCATTACGGTTGACCGGTTGTGATTTTTGCATAACCAGCTCTTTTAAACGGATATCAGAAGTAAAAATACCTTCTATACGGTTTGAAGCATCGGTGCTTTGAATGATTGCAACTTCAAGCAGCGTTTTTAAAATATCCTTTTGGGCAGTAATGTACAAATCCTGTTTCCCGCGATATTCATGAATGGCGGATAAAAGGTTGCAAATTTCCGGAGTAAGCAACGCTCCCGGAAATGCCGAATAATCAAATTTTCTCATAAATCCTGCTCCGCTGTTTTATCTTATCTGCCCATAATATAACGCCGTTCTGCATAATTTCAAGTTTATTTTGTGCAGATAATTCTGAAATTATGCAAATAAGTCATAATACCGCAGTAATTGCACTATAGAGTATAGATTAAATCAACTGCGCATATTTTGAGGGAAAAGGGCATAAAATCCGTAATTTCGCACCTCTTATCTTAAAATCAAAGGTCTATGCGGAACGGTGGTGTTGGCAATATCCGATTTGCTGATTTTTTCTAATTTCTGTTCAAATATTCGCAGTTGATTATTTTTTCCAGCAACTCATTGTGTGTGTAAGCATAATGGTTTGTTGCTTCAAAACCCAAACGTGAATCTTTGCGTGCGAGAGAAAGCATTTTTGAGGCAAGTTTGATTTCGTCATCAAGCAATTCATGTCTTTCCTGTATGCGGTCACTGTCGCGGAAAATATTGATATAGCGTACCTGATTTACTGTACTTGCATAATGGCAATAGCAGGCATGTGCTACAGAATACAGATCCTGATAATTATTTTCAAATTCAGGAGTTATATCAGCTTTTGCATTTTCAAGTATTTTCAAGCCTTCATCCCATATATCACAAAGTATGCTTAAATATTTGCAGAAGGTTTCAGGCGGATACGGACCGCACCATGTTATCATGTCATCGTATGGAATACCAACCATTGTTGCTTTGCAGTTAGTCGGTTTGCCATAAAGAAGATTTGCCGCACCGATATTATGCGGTGCATTATATACAACTTCAAGGTCAAACGGAAAATTTTTGAATGCTTCACTGAATTTATGCAACGCTCTGCCGATGGAATCTTTTGCTTTCAGTCCGAAATTTTTTATAATCATTTCGTCATGAGACATTTGCAGCAGATCCATGTTTATAGATGGATAACCGCCGAGAGTCCAGCTGGTGACATAATTTTTTATACCGATTTCACGAAGTTTTTTCAAATGTTCATCAAGCAGTTCTGTGACAGGAAGGTATGGAACAGCAGATGCTTCCCAAGTGGTTGAAACCTGGATTTTTGCAAAATTTTTCAACCCGCATTCAGAAGCGATTTTCCATGTTCTTTTGCTTTTTTCTCCCGGACCGCAGTGAGAAAGTGAATAATCACGGACAATGGTTTTTACTCCGTCAAACTCCACCGGAACCTGACTTTCACTGACCGCCATTATTGCAGTATTTGACGGAAGTTCCGGACATATTTCAGGAATCCATTCTTTGTCCCAAGCCCAGTCCCAGCTGATTATTTGAGCGTTTGGAGCGACACTCGTTGCTGCTTCGGCAACAGTGCGGATGACTTCAGCGATAATTTCGGGAGATTTGCGTTTACTGCATCGCGGGCAGGGGCATTTTTCTGCATTGTCATGTCGTGATGCACAATGAGTAAGATATTCTGATTGTGAAATCATAAATGCGCCGCCAAGTTCCGGAACTGCACTGAAAAGTGATTTTACGGCGTTGTAAAGGTAATCGAGTACTGCTTTTTTAGAAGTACACATTGAATAAAGATTTTGCGAAAGGTCTTCAACCTCAAGATATTTTTCCCGTACAGCGGCATTATTTTTGAATTGTCCGATAGGCAAGCCGCGCGGTTCATTAAGATAGAGAAAAACTTTCATGCCGTATTTTGCCGCTTTTTTGATAAGTGCAGACAGAGATTCAAGACGTTTTTCATAATTTTTTGAAAGTTCCGGAGCATCTGCCCAATAATGCAGCTGATAAAGAATTCCCGGAAGCCAGATTGCGTTGATTCCTTTTGATGCAAGCGCATTCAGCAGTGATTCCGGATACGGGTCAAGTTCCGGCATAGCCAGCGAATCACCGTAAAGAGCGGAATATGAGTAAGCAATATAAAGTTCATCACTTTTTTGTATTTTTGCCGGAGCGAAAGAGGCAAATTTATTTACAAAAGCGAATGGTTCTTCAAAGTCTTTATCAGCCCGGTATTTTTTTACAATTTCACAGATGTTTGCAGTTGCTTTTTCTTCATCTTCCGTAAGTTCACGGCATGAGACCGACGGACACTGCGGCTTCAAACTGCCGAGTTTGATCCAGAGAAAATCTTCATTTTGCAGAACGTCAAGCAGTTTTTCAGGAGTCCAGTCAAGAAGTTTCAGCATTGCATCATAGTTGAGCAGCTGCCAGTTGGTACGGATCAATGATACATATCCGCGTTTGAGCCATTGTTCAGAAACTGCCGGAGGAACATCAAGACCGAGCTTCGCAGCATGTTTCAAAACATCATCTGCGGTTGAATCAAGAGCAGCTGCAATTCTTTCCGGTGGAACCATATTCCAGTTTCTGAAAATGACAGCTTGAAATAACGCAGGAAAATGAGGAATTTCAAGTGATGTTGGAGCTTTTCCAATCGGCAGGATATTTATATTCATATAACTAATTCCTTAATTTTTGTGATAACATAAAATATTGTTAATATAGTGTGATTTTTTGAAATAGCAAGTTGAAAAATTTTTGTTTGATGTTATATTTTGAAAAAAATGAAACGAAAGGACGTTTTTATGAAAGAAGCAAATTATGATGAATCTCTGATAGTTGAATTTACTTTGCCGGATGTGCTTGAATGTCTGAATGGCAAAAAAATAGATAATGCTTTTGACTGGGTGCATTTGCGCCGCCCAGAAATACTTGATATTTTCAAAAAGGAGATATTCGGTTATCTCCCTCATCGTACGGACAAAACTGAATATGAAGTTCTTTCTGTCAAGGAAGACGCATTGAATAATACGGCGATCCGCAAAGAAATACGCCTTACATTCTCTATGAATAATGGCAAATCCCACTCTTTTGTAATGCTTTTGTACATTCCGAAAAATGCAAAAAAGCCTGTTCCTGTCTATCTCGGTTTGAATTTCAAGGGAAATCATAATTGCACTGCAGAACAGGATGTACTTATGACCGGAAGAAAAAGTGATGGTTCACTTGCTGATGAAGAACGCTCGAGTCAGACTTACAGATGGCAGTTTGAAGAGAGCGTAAAACGCGGATTTGCATCAGCAACTGTATGTTATCATGATATTCATCCGGATGAAAAAGAAGCTGATTCATGGCGGAAAAGTATTTATAACTTGTTTTTTTCCGCTGAAAGTGATGAAGAATTTCATACTCACGGTTCCGCAATCAGTGCATGGGCATGGGGGCTTTCCCGTATGTTGGACTGTCTTGAAGCTGAGCCGCTGATAGATTGTTCCAAAGCAATGGTACATGGTCATTCCAGACTTGGCAAAACTTCACTCTGGGCAGGTGCCAATGATCCTCGTTTCAAATTTGTTGTCAGTAATGATTCCGGATGTACCGGAGCTGCTGTTTCCCGCCGCTGTATCGGTGAAACTGTTGAAATCATCACGCATTATTTTCCTCATTGGTTTGTCAGTTCATACAAAAATTATGCCAACCGTGAACTTGAATTGCCGCTTGAACAGCATTGGCTCATAAGTTTGATCGCTCCACGCTATTGTTGTATCGCAAGTGCTGCAGAAGATACATGGGCAGATCCCAAAGGTGAATTTCTGTCAGGCGCATACGCAAATGATGTTTATAAACTTTTCGGTGCAGAAACTTATGCTCCTGATGCGATGCCGGGAATAGATGAGTTTCTCACAAGTGCAGTAAGTTATCATATCCGTACCGGCAAACATGACCAGAATCTGATCGACTGGCAGCATTATTGGCTCATCGGCGAAAAAGTAAAGATGTGAAAAACTTCATTAATTGATAAATGGCAGAACTTTGATTTGAAAGAGACATTGTAAATGTTGTTCTTCAGTCCTGTTCTGCCAAATGTTTGTATAGCAGTGAATAGCGTATTTGACGGCGGTTGCTGTGTATGGCGTGATTGACTGATTTTTCACTGCCGATCAGGACGAGAAGTTTTTTGGCACGGGTCATACCGGTATAGAGCAGATTTCTCTGCTGCATGACATAGTGCTGACCGAGCAGCAGCATTATGACGACTTTGAATTCACTGCCTTGTGATTTATGAACAGTGATAGCGTAAGCGTGCATTATCTGGTCGGCTTCATCAAAATTGTATTCGACAGAATTTCCGTCTTCAAACATTATTGAAAAAGTTTTTTTAGCAGTATCGACATTTGAAATTTTGCCCATATCGCCGTTGAAAACATTTTTGTCGTAATTATTTGAACATTGCATAACTTTGTCATGCAGCTTGAAAATTCTGTCTCCATAGCGGAAATTCGGCTTTTCTCCCGGGTTGAGGATTTTTTGCAGATATTCATTCAATATCTGTCCGCCGCAGTTTCCTCTGTTCATCGGAGTGATTATCTGTACATCATCTACGGGATCATAATTGAACTTTTGCGGAATGCGTTCAAGGAGCATTTTTTTCAGAATATTGTAAATAGTGTCCGGATCTTCCTGCGGAATCCAGTAAAAGTCACTGTCTTTATTTTTATTTGGGGATGGAACGATAAGCTGCATTCCTTTATTGACTTTGTGCGCAGTTTCAATGATTTGACTGCCTGCACCCTGACGGAATATTTTTGTCAGATTGGTACTGACAAAATACTTTGAGCGCAGAAAATCAGCCAGAACAGTCCCGGGACCGACAGACGGCAGCTGATCCGGGTCGCCGACGAGGAGAAGAGTTGTTCCGGTTTTTATTGCTTTAAGCAATGACCATGCCAGAAGAATATCAAGCATTGAAATTTCGTCGACAATTATCAAATCATAAGGCAGTTGATTGCTTTCATTGTATATGAATTTTTTTGAACCGCCGTCATATTGGAGAAGGCGGTGAAGAGTTTTTGCCGGTTCATTTGTTGCTTCTGAGAGGCGTTTGGCGGCACGTCCGGTCGGTGCGGCAAGAGCGATACGCAAATTTGAGGCTTTTGCTCTTTTTACGAGAGTGCTGAGGACAGTTGTTTTTCCGACACCGGGACCGCCGGTAATGATGCTCAAAGGATTTGTTTTTACTTTATCCAGAGCGATAAGCTGTTCATCACAGAGTTTTATTTTGTTATCCTGATTATCATTCATCAGCCGTTGAGTGGCGAAGCGTGGAGTATCGGAGAGTCTTTTGACATGTTTGGGGACTTCAAGTTCCGCAACAGCCAGAACAGGTGTATAAATATAGTTGTCACGTTCAATGAGTATCTGTCTTGCAACTGCATGATATAAGCCTGATTGCAGTTTTTCAAACGGTTGATTCACAAGGTTTGCCATTTTGTCAAGCACTATGGGAACGGGGAGTGCGGTATGACCTTCTGAAATACTTTGATTGACAATATAAATTGCCGCAGCACAGATGCGTTCTTTGGAATCTTCAGGGATGCCCATGCTTTTTGCGATTTCATCTGCTTTCAGGAATCCGATACCGTCAACATCTTCGGCAAGGCGGTAGGGATTGCTTTTGACAGCTTCGGGAGCTTGATTTCCGTATTGTTTAAAAATTCTTATGCAGTAGGCGGGAGTTATGCCGAGACTTTGCAGAAAAATGAAAATTTCTCTTTTTGCAGCGGATTCTTTCCAGGCTTTATCAATGGCTTTAAGTTTTTTTTTGCCTATTTTAGGAACGGCAAGCAGTTCGTCAATATTGTTTTCGAGTACGGAAATGGTACGGTCGCCGAATACTTCAACGATTTTTTTTGCAAGAGTTCTGCCGATGCCGGGAACAGCTCCGGATGAGAGAAAACGCATAACACCGTCTTTGGTCGACGGCAGAGTATAGCGATACGAAGTTACACGCAGCTGCATGCCGTAATCGGATTTTTCCCAGTTGCCTGTAACTTCAATATTCTGCCCTTCCGTGGGGCTGATTATCGGACCGACAACGGTGTATTCATTGTTGTCATCAGCCAGCATACGCAGAACGGTGTACGAGCCTTCGGCGGTTTCAAAAATGATCCGTCTTATTTCACCACGCAGAGTTACGGGCAGAATGTTCATTGTACCTTGAGAAAACATATTTTCAGATTATTTCCATTGTGAAATCAAATTTGTAATATTTTTCATTAAGTTCATATTCAGGTAAAGTTTGCGGTCCGCATGAGCCGCTGCCGAGTCCCCGTTGCGCAAGGTCAAGCGTAAGTATTGCGTATGGGCGTTCAACGAGATCGCAGGTGTGTTTCGCTTTGAAAAGATCATGCGCAGAATAGTATGAAATTCCTGTTTCAAACGGAGTTTTTGAACTTATTTTGACCGTTGCAAAGCTGGAGAAAAGTTTGATGTAACGGATGTCGGTACGGTTGCCGTTTTCCTGCGGCAGAGCGTAATGTTTTTCAAAATTTGACTTGACATCGGATTTGTAAAGTCCGATATGTGCGCTTGTACAGCGGTCGGTATAGTTTTCGTGCGGACCTCTGCCTAAATATTCATAATTTTCAAATGCTTTATCCAGATTTGCGCTGACACCGATGCGTGGCATTGACGGGAAATCTCCGGGGAGGAAATATTGTTGTTCAAAATCCATAGTTCCGTTGTTGTTTACCGTTATTTTCTGTATAAAACGGACTGTTTGAGACAAGCCGTTGTCAAAATGTTTTTCAATATTGACAATGACTTTGTTACTGTCTTCAGTATAAGAAGAGTCAACTGCGCTGAGTTTCAGTTTATGCAGATTGGCATTGAGCCATTTACCCATTGGTTTGGCATCCTGATTATCCCAGAGTTTGATACCGTCATTTTCGGTCGGAGCGCGGAAGAGATTGCATTCAAAAAGTTCTTTTGCAAGAGTTTTTCCGTCTTTTTTCAGTGTGATTTTTCCGTTTTTGCGATTGACGACAAGTGAAGCTGAACCGCAATTCAGAGTAAATTTTTCCGCAGATTCAATGGCAGAAATTGCTGTAAGCGGACGTTTCGCAGTTTGGTGTTCATTTTTTGCAATGAAAATTTGGTCATGGGCAATAAGTGTGCCTTTTTCTGCCCATTTTTCATTATTTTTGAGAGTGAAAGCGAAGTTCAGAAAGAGTTCGCCTGTATGATTGGCGTATTTTGCAAGTTCGTCAATGGTAAAATCATATTTGCTGAAAGGAGCAGTTTTTTCAAATCCTGAAAGTTTTCCTTTTGCAATATCAATTCCGTCTGATTGCAATTCCCAGCTGCCTTCAAGGTCGCTCAAGTCGGTAAATTCACGGCGGTTTGCGAGGGTGAATTTGAATTTTTTCAAATCGGCAGCAGTGATTTTTACAGGCTGCATGACGTGGCGTGCTTCGTACATGCCGGGATGCAGATTGCGTTCGGAAGTAACCATGCCGTCACAGCAAAAATCCGCATCATGCAGTTTTTCGCCGAAGTCTCCGCCGTAAATGTAATATTTCTGACCTTTTTCATCATAACGGATGAAACTGTGGTCGCACCATTCCCAGATGAAGCCGCCCTGCAGTTTTGGCAGATTCCGGAATAAATTCCAGTAATCCTTCAAAGACCCTGAACTGTTGCCCATGGCATGACAGTATTCGCAGAGAATCAGCGGACGGTTGGCTGTGTCGGATGCGGAAAATTCCTTTAAAATGTCAAAATGCGGATACATTGCATCAAAGAATTGATTATGTTCTTTTTTTGACGCATGGAAAATATTTTTGGCTCCCTGTCCCCACAAAGATTTAATTTCGCCTTCATGGTGGATTATGCGGCTTTTGTCAAGAGAATATGCACATTCGATTGCCGCAACGTGATTTTCGCCGTGGCCTGTTTCGTTGCCCATTGACCATGCAAAAATCGAAGTATGTGAGCGGTCACGCAGAATCATGCGGCTGACACGGGATGTAAAAGCATTTTGCCAGCGGGGATTGCGGCAGAGATGTGAATAATTTGCATGAGCTTCGATATTGGCTTCATCCATAACATAGATACCGTATTCGTCACAGAGGTCGTACCAGATGTGAGAATCAGGATAATGACTGGTGCGTACGGCATTGAAATTGAATTGTTTCAGAAGTATAATATCACGGAGCATGTCTTCTTTTGAGACGGTTTTGCCGTTTATCGGGCTGTGTTCATGGCGGTTGACACCGCGGATGAGAACACGTTTGCCGTTGATGAGAAAATCGCATTCTTTGACTTCAAAACGGCGGAATCCGACTCTTTTTGAGCGTACTTCAATAACTTTTTTATTATTGTCAAGCAGTTCAATATGCAGATTGTAAAGATTGGGTGTTTCAGTGTTCCACTGTTTTATATTTGGAAGTTCGGCATGGATTTTTGTCAGGTAATTTGATTCACGGAAAGAGTGTGAAACTTCGGAAGTATTTTCAAAAACTTTTTTGCCCTGACTGTCGGAGAGAACTGCATGGATGAAAAAGTTATGTTCAGGTCCGGGATCCATTATCCATCTTGCTCCGAGTGAGAGATATGATGACAAATCAAAACCGAGATGAGTTTGAATGTCAAGCAAACCGATATTTTTTTCATAGTCATAATCGCCTTTGACGAATAAATCTTCAATGAAAACTTCACGGGTGCTGTACAGATAAACACTGCGGTAAATACCGCCCATCCACCATTGGTCCTGGTCCTCAATATAACTTGAATCGGACCAGCGGGCAACTTTGCATACGAGAGTGTTTTTGCCGTTGAAATCTATTGCAGGAGTAAGGTCAAATTCAGAGGGCAATCGGCAATCTTTGCCCATGCCGATGAATTTGCCGTTGCAGTAAACTTCAAGATAACTTTCTGCGGCGCCGATGTGAATAATTATGCGGCGGTTCTGCCATTTTGCGGGGACGGTGAATTTTGTACGGTAAATTCCTGTCGGATTATCGGCGGGAACAACGGGCGGATTATTGTCAAACGGCATTTGGCTGTTGGTGTAAATCGGAAAATCCTCTAAGCTGTGCAGTGTCCAGTTTGAGGGAACAGGCATATCCTGATATTTTGTATCATTGAAATTTTTTTTAAAAACATTTTCGGGGATATTATCAACTGAACGGAAAAGTTTGAATTTCCAGTCCCCGTTCAGACACATGTAATACGGCGATTTTTCATAATTGCAGAAATTTTCATCAGACACTTCTGCAAAAGGTATTTCAGCACCGTGCATCGGAATACGGTTTATTTCGGTTATTTCAGGTGTTTCATATAAATTTTTATTGATATTCCACATAGAAAATCCTTTCAAATATACTTTATTTTTCATCTAATTTAATACATAATTTATTTATTTCAAATTAATACTTGAAAAATGTATGATTTTTATTATATTATAAAATAGTATGGAAAGGAATTGTTTATGAAAGTTGCAATTATGCAGGTACCTTACCCGAAAAAAGGGGAGGCTTTGAAGTGTCTTGAATGGCAGATCGACGAATTGAAGAAAATTGAAAAAGACAGTGTTGATTTGGTTATTTTCCCGGAAAATGCAAACTGCACAGGCTACATCGACCTTGAAGATATGAAAAATCTTATTAAAGGCGCAGGTACAGAATTTGTTGAAGAGATAAGAAAAACCGTAAAACGAGCAAATTGTACCGTAATGACCGGTCTTATGACGATTGACGAAAAAGGAGTTTTGCGCAATCAGCTTGTTGTTTTCACTCCGGAAGGCGAAGAGTTTGCTCCTTATACCAAAGTGCATCTCGTTGAACCTGAAATTGCCAAAGGCATTGCGGCAGGCGAGGGGGCAACGGTTTTTGAATACAAAGGTGTCCGCTATGGTGCGGCGATCTGTTTTGACTATTATTTTCCGGAACTTTTTGTTGATTATGCCAAACAGCGTATAGACGTGATGCTGATAGTCAGTCATCAGCGTCAGGAACGACCTGAAATATTGGATTTTGTCACTCGTGCAAGAGCTTTTGATTGCGGCTGTACCCTTCTTCGCTGCGCTCCTGCCATGTACACCGAAAATGTCGGCGGCAAGAGTATGGCTGTTGCGCCTGACGGCACAGTTATCGCCGATGCCGGAGGTAAAGCAGGAGTTTTGTATTGTGAAATCGACCCGGAAGCACGTTTCATGCGAGCCGCCTCATTCGGTGAACCTGACCGTATTGGCGATTACCGTGAAACACTGATGCTTTCGAGATCGCATTTTGAATAATTTTACAGTATTGTTCCTGTAAAATTATTTGGGTAAATATTGCTTTTCAAAGATCTGTTATATTATTGCCAGTCAATGAAATCTGCTTGATTACGGTTGCTTTTGTCAGATATTATTTGATTGTTTTCAAAAATCAGCTCTTTGAGAGAGTGCGCTTGGACTGCAAATTTTGAGTTGTTCAAATCAAAAATGTTGTCGTGGATCGAAACTTTGTTATGATATTTGAAATCTGCAATTTTTTGCGGAATAACCGGATCGACGGTGACAGG
>JAFVPG010000318.1 GCA_017505415.1 Lentisphaeria bacterium
ATTTCCGGCAGCAACTGATAATAAATCCGCAGTTTTGACCATTGCTAAATACACTGTTGACGGAACCCGTGACTCTGATGCTGTCAATAAATTTGTTGATGCATCAGTGGATGAAGCTAAAAAGATTTCATGGCAGGTAAAGGATGCACGTTTCAATCTTGCTTCGACAGAATGGCAGACTTCTTCTTCTGATTCGAGTAATCTCGGACTGAAAAATGATAAATGTGGTGCAGGTGCTGCGGAAACTGCTGTTGTGATTGATAAGTATTTCCCGGATGTTGCTGCGGCAAAGGAAAAAGTTTCGCTTGCTGATTTGGCATATATTTCCAGAGGTGAAGCCGGTAGAACATTGAATATTCTTAATGTTGAAGGTTCTCCGCCGGTGCCGAATGACAAAAAGTTGCTTGATCAGTTGACTGTTTTGGATATGGTGGCTGATACAGACCCTCAACTTATTGATATTAATACCCGCAGTATAAAAATCTGGCAGGGACTTTTGAGTAAAATTAAAGACAGTGAAGGAAATGTGATATTTGCAGATACTGTTGATATTGCTAAAAAAATTTCAGCGGCGATGGCGGCTAATGGCCCATTGAAAAATCGTTCTGATTTTGTAAAAATCCTTACAGAAGCTGATTCTTCTATTGCTCAGGATAAAAAACAGAATATCGTTGGTAAGATTCTTTCGTTGTGCAAAGTTGAGGATTATCCTGAATATTCACATCTTATTGTTATTGCACAAACTATCAGAGATAATCAGGGACTTGGTACTCAGGGGCAATTTGATGCAAATGATGAGATTACGTCTGAAGTCCGTTATCTTGTCCGTTTGCATAGAAAGCCTGATAACAAAATGGAAATCGTCTGGATCGAAGAACTGATTGATTGACGGGAAACGGGGAACGTGCAACGAGGAACGTGCAACGTGGAACGATAAACGTGCAACGGGGAACGATAAACGGGGAACGATTAGTATTGGCGGCAGGTAATGGGTAGTAATTTTGAAGAACTTAATGTTTGGAAAGAGGCTTGTTCATTAGCGGTTGCTGTTTATAAAACAGTACAGGATTGTAAAGATTTTGCCTTGAAAGATCAAATACAGCGTGCCGCTGTTTCCATCCCATCAAATATTGCAGAGGGGGCTGAAAGACAGTCCGGAAAAGAATTCATACATTTTTTGTTTATTGCCAAAGGAAGTGCAGCTGAATTGCGTACACAGCTGTATATTGCTGTCTCTATTGGTATGATTTCGCAGGAAGCCGCAGAACAATTGATTGAAATTACTAAAAAAATCTCATCAATGCTTCAAAAACTTATTTCTTTTCAAAAAACTAAATTATAATTACATTCCCCCGTTTCCCGTTTATCGTTTCCCGTTCCTCGTTCCTCGTTTATCGTTGCACGTTTATCGTTCCACGTTCTTCATATTCATGCTTTTTCGCAAAATTTTCGCATTTTCATTTGATTTTTGAAGTTTATAGAGTATATTAACGTATCGTTCGGAAACATAAGAATCAAACTTTTTTAACTTTATAAAGGGAGATAATTTACAAGAAACTTTTGAATGAAAAATATTGATTTTTTGTGATTTTTGATAGCGGCGGCGGTGGTGCAAAAAAATACATGCAGACAGAAAAATGTTCTGTACTGAATGAAGCATGTATGAAATATCCCGCCGGGATGAGGTAATGACATGTCTTTAAGCGAAAAGTTTGCTTTTGCAGAATTTTCACTTCAGGATATGTCAAAAATCCAAAAAAGCCAATCTTTTTCATTTATCAGAAAAAAACTTATTCAAATTTGGCTGTTGGCAGTTTGATTTATTACATTGGTTCGCTGTACTGAGGAAAAGGTACAGTTGCTTTTGTTTTTTAATCAAGTTTGCGGCACTCCGGTTTTTATTCAGTATTTTTTTATTCGGCAAAAGCCGTCTGTTTCAGTCTTTTATTTCCTGTAAAACATGAAAGGTCCTGTTATGACTACAGAAAAGAAATTCGTTTATTTCTTCGGTGCAGGCGCATCCGAAGGCACAGCTCAAATGCGCGACCTCCTCGGCGGAAAAGGCGCAAACCTTGCCGATATGGCATCTCTCGGACTTCCCGTCCCTCCCGGTTTTACCATCACCACCGAAGCTTGCGCTGAATACGGCGTTATCGGCAAAGAAAAACTCTTTGAAAAAATCGCTCCCCAAATCAATGCCGCTCTCAAACGTCTCGAAGAAGCTACCGGCAAAACTTTCGGTAAAGGCCCTCAGCCTTTGCTCGTTTCTGTCCGTTCAGGTGCCGCCGCTTCCATGCCCGGTATGATGGATACCATTCTCAACCTCGGTTTGAATGAAGAAACCTGTCAGGCAATGATTGAACTTACCGGCAATGAACGTTTTGTTCTTGACTCATATCGCCGTTTCATCCAGATGTTTTCTGATGTTGTTCTGCACGTCAATTTTGACGAATTTGAACACGCTCTCGAAGCTGCCAAAAAAGCCAAAAACGTCAAACTCGATACCGAACTTGATGCAAATGACCTCCGCACTTTGATCGTTGAATACAAGAAAATCGTCAAAAATGCTATCGGCGAAGATTTCCCCTCTGATCCGATGGTTCAGCTTTATCGCGGTGCCCAGGCTGTTTTCGATTCATGGGACAATCCCCGTGCTATCCGTTACCGTCAGCTCAATGACATCCGTGGTCTGCTCGGTACTGCAGTTAATATTCAGGCAATGGTTTTCGGTAACTCCGGTGAAAATTCTGCAACCGGTGTTGCTTTCACCCGTGACCCCTCGACCGGTGATAATGAATTTTTCTACGGTGAATTTCTCATTAATGCACAGGGTGAAGACGTTGTTGCAGGTATCCGTACCCCGCAGCAGATCACTGTCAAAGGTTCCCGCAAATGGGCAGCTTCACAGGGCGTTTCAGAAGAAGAACGTGCTGCAAAATATCCTTCTCTTGAAGAAGCCATGCCCGAATGTTTCAAACAGCTTGACGCTATCCGTGTCAAACTCGAAAATCATTACAAAGATATGCAGGACCTTGAATTCACCATCGAAAACGGTCGTCTTTACATGCTCCAGACCCGTAACGGCAAACGTACTGCCGCTGCCGCTGTCAAAATCGCTATTGACCTTGTAAATGAAGGACTTATTGACGAAAAGACCGCTGTTTTGCGTGTTGAACCCCAGCAGCTTGATCAGTTGCTCCATCCTGTTTTCGTCAAATCTGCTGAAGCTAAAGCTGAAAAAATTTGCGTCGGTTTGCCCGCAAGTCCCGGCGCTGCTACCGGTCAGGTCGTTTTCTCCGCTGAAGATGCTGAAACTTGGGCTGATGCCGGTCATAAAGTTATTCTCTGCCGTATTGAAACCAGTCCTGAAGACATTGGCGGTATGCATGTCGCTCAAGGCATTCTCACCACCCGTGGCGGTATGACTTCTCATGCAGCTGTTGTTGCACGTGGTATGGGCCGTTGCTGTGTTGCCGGTTGCGGTGATATTGAAATCGACTATGAAGCAAAAACTTTCATCATCGACGGCAAAGTTGTTAAAGAAGGTGATTACATTTCTCTCAACGGTTCAACCGGTGCTGTTTACCTCGGCAAAGTTGAAACTGTTGCTCCCGAACTTTCCGGGCCTTTCGGCGACATCATGAAACTCGCTGACAAATACCGCAAACTCGGTGTCCGTACCAATGCTGATACTCCTCACGATACTGAAGTTGCTGTCAAATTCGGTGCAGAAGGTATCGGTCTCTGCCGTACTGAACACATGTTCTTTGAAGGTGATCGTGTCAAAGCTTTCCGCCGTATGATTCTTGTTTGCGAACGTGTCAAACGTATCAAAGAAGCTATGGAAGTCCGCAGTGTCAATGAACTTCTCGGCAAAATCACTCCCGCTGATGAAGGTTATGATGATGTCATGCAGTTCAAAGCCGCTCTTGAAACTCTGCTGCCTCTCCAGCGCGGAGACTTTGAAGCTATGTTCAAAGCTCTTGACGGTCGTCCCTGTATCATCCGCTTCCTCGATCCCCCGCTGCATGAATTCCTGCCCCACGACGAAAAAGGTCAGGCAGAAGTCGCCGCAGAACTCGGTACTACTGTCGAAAAGATCCGCAATGTCGTGGCTTCTCTCCACGAAATGAACCCCATGCTCGGTCATCGCGGCTGCCGTCTCGGTATGTCTTATCCCGCAGTTACCGCTATGCAGGCCCGTGCAGTTGCAGAAGCTGCCGCTAAGGTCAAAGGTTCAAAACCTGAAATCATGATTCCGCTCGTCGGCAATGTCAAAGAACTTGCAGCACAGAAAGCTGTCGTTCTTCAGGCTATCGCTGATGTCGAAAAAGAACAGAACGTCAAACTTGACATCAAAATCGGTACCATGATTGAAGTTCCCCGTGCCGCAGTTACCGCTGACAAAATCGCCACCGAAGCTGAATTCTTCTCATTCGGTACTAACGACTTGACACAGATGGGTTGCGGTTTCTCCCGTGACGATGCCGGTAAAGTCCTCGGCGATTATGTCAAATGGGGTATTTATGACTACGATCCGTTCCAGGTTCTTGATACTGAAGGTGTCGGCGAACTTGTCCGTATCGCCGTTGCCAAAGGTCGTGCCACCCGCAATGACATTGTTCTCGGTATCTGCGGTGAACACGGCGGTGAACCCAAAACTGTCGCATTCTGCCACGAAGTCGGTTTGAACTACGTCTCCTGCAGTCCCTTCCGTGTACCTATCGCACGTCTCGCTGCAGCTCAAGCCGCTCTCCGTGCTG
>JAFVPG010000036.1 GCA_017505415.1 Lentisphaeria bacterium
GACTGTTGGTAAACAAAACTTGTCAAGTATGTGTTTCCCCGCTGCATTATTTCAATAAATTTTATAAAAAAATGCCTTATAATGCTTGCAAAGCAAGCGCTTCATGCACTGAAATTGCGCTTCATATTTGCCGCAGGCAAATGCTTCATACGGCGGAGCCGTGCTTCATTCGATCAGCGTTCACGCTGATCGAGCTATTGGTCGTAATTGCCATTATTGCCATTCTTGCGGGTATGCTGCTGCCTGCACTTAACAAAGCGAGAGAACGGGCAAGAAGTACGACTTGCAAAAATAATTTACGTCAGATCGGTGTAACTTTGACACTTTATGCGCAGGATAATCATAATTTCCTGCCGTTTGTAAGTTCAATGCCATCGGTCGCAGATGCTTTGGGGTTGCCGAATCTTCCGGAATCAATGGAGGATTATGTTGAAAAAGACAACCGTATTTACCGCTGTATCAGTGATACAAATCCGGAGAACAGTTATACCACTATTGACGGGGAAACTCCTGCCGGAGACAGTGATAAAACTTTTTATGAAGCAGAGGGGGTAAGTTATTATTTTTCTGCTTCAGGACATCGGCTCGGCTCACGTCACGGCAGTGGTGCATGGCGCAACCTTGCCAATGATTTTTCGTATTTTCATGGTAAAAAAGCCGCAATCGGCTCAATAAATAAACTTTTCGGCGATATGCATGTCGGAGATTATATAGATTGAAAGGTAAAAAAGTATGGATAGTGATAAAAAGAAAAAAATAATCGTTGCAGTTTCAATTATTTCCGGTATTGTTATTGTGATTGCCGGAGGAATTTGTGCTTATCTGGCACTCCGTCCGGTGAAAGTTCCTGATCCGCAGAAAGATCCGCAGGCGGCACGCAAATTTATATCTTCAAAACATTTTCAAACTCTTACTCCGCAGCAGCAGAATAATTTTGTGCGCAACATGCGTCCGGCACAGCGTCCTACACGTGCGCAGATGGATGCCGCCCGCAAGGATTTTGAGAAAATGACTCCCGATGAACGCCGTACCATGATGCAGAATATGCGCAAAGTTCACATGCGAGCAGAGCAGGAAAGACTTGATAAATTCTTCAAAATGTCAAAAAAAGAACAGCTTGCCGAACTGGATCGCCGTATAGCTGAACAGGATAAACGTCGTGAAGAATTCAGAAAACGCCGCGCCCAACAAAGGCAGAATCAGCAGGCGCAAAAAGCTCCGCAGCAGGGACAGACTCCTCAAACTCAGACCTCAAATAATAATACCAATAATCAGAATCGCCGCCGTCGCCCCAGTGCGCAGATGCGTCGTGAATTTGAAGCCTCCATGTCTCCTGCTGCCAGAGCTAAATTTCAGCAGTACCGTCAAATGGAACGTATGCGCAGAGAAGGTAAATTAAAATAATTTGAGTAATATTCCTGTATCTTCAGCAGCTAAAGACAGCAGTCAAAATATATTGAAAATCTTTCAAGTTGTATCAGGTGGTACTTGAAATGGTGTTTGACATAATTCATGCCAATACTTTTAATGCCCGTTAAAATGGCTTTTCTTCTCCCCCCCTGAAAAATAAAAAAGTCAACCGGATTTGCGATTGACTTTTTTTGACAAAAAAATGGTACACCCAAAGGAAACTGCAGGGTATCAAATCTTCCCCGAACTCTTTGCCAAAAAGGAGTTGTGTCATATACAGAATTTCCCCATATATAATATGGAATAACATCAAATAGAATATGCGATGGATACATTGGATTTGTCCCATAATTAAAGGTTCCGATATTTTCCGGAGAAGTGACAATATTTCCATAACGGTCAAAAACTTGGGGACATACTTACGAATTGACCGACGACACCGCACTTTGGGAAGAGTGTGAACGCCGCATTGCAATGCTCTCCTCCGACCCCGATGTTGAATGGGGCAACGTCATCGACCTCGCGGATGAAATAAATAAATCAAGGTGATTTTTTGCACGAACCCCGCTGTATCGCAAACTGTTTTAAACTACTGTTTAAAAATAAAAAAAATCATTTAAACACTATTTGAAAATATTGTCTAAAAAAATATAGTATGCGTATCAGAATAAAAAGAGGTTCTCATGCAAAAAACACAATCTCATCAGGAACGCATATACAATCTGTTGGCACAAAGGATTTTAGACGGGCAATATACACCCGGAGAAAAACTTCCGTCCCTGCGGGAATTGGCAAAAGAACTTTACAGCACACCCGGCACAGTGCGGCAGGCACTGTTGAAATTACAGGAAAAAGAAATAATTTACAGCCGCCACGGTTGCGGATATTTTGTAGCTGCAAAAAATTTTCATGCTTCCAAAAATATTCTCATTATCGAACAGACCGGCAATGTGCATTTGTATTCAAATTTTTTAAATGAACTCTGCAACTGCATTCAGGAATATCCCGAATATTCAATCATACTCGAAAATCCGCTGAAATATCAGAAATGTCCTGACAAACTTTATGAACGGTTATTGGCGATTGCAGATAAATTGGAGGCTGTTTTTTTCAACGGAGAATATACCATTCTGCCGCAAGAGGCATTCGCTGAACTCAAAAAACGCACAAAACTGTTTTATTACTTCAATACCAAAACTGCTTTTACAATGACAGGGATACCGGGAGTATCTACGGATTGGACACACGGTCAATACATTGCCATAAGGCATTTGATTGAATGCGGCTGCCGGAGAATTCTTTTATTGACGGGGCTTGTTTAACATGAAGGCGCATGGGCGGCAGTACGCGATTCAAATGAAGATGTGGTTTTACTTTTTGCACAGGAACTTGAAGATTTTTTTGAAATGCTCCGGACTGAAACTTTTGATGCCGTTTACTGTCTGCAAGATACGATTGCAATTCAGGCGGTACAGCAACTGAAAAAACAGGGCTTCAAAATCCCGGGAGATATTGCAGTGGCAGGCTACTATGATACACCGTGGAGTCAGCACCCGGACTGTCCCTTGACCAGTGTTTGCGTCTGTGAAAGTGAAATGATACGGAAACTTTTCAATTTATTTATTCAGCAGAGAAAAGATTTGCAGTTATTGCAGCTGCCATTTTTAAAAATACGGGAAAGTACATCAGCTTTTAAATCCGAATATAACAAAAATGAAAGGAAAAAATAAACAATCAAAACTATCTTAAACAACTTTCCAACCTGAATACATTTAAAAAAGGAGAAAAAATAATGTCAGCAAAATTAAAAATCTGTGCTTTACTTTCAGTTATTTTCAGTATGGTCTGCGCAGCTGAGACCACTATAAAATGGGATTGCGGCAATCCGCCTCCGGCAAAATTCAAAATCGGAAACAAATCTGCAATACGCAATATCGGCGATAAAAAATATCTGATTTCTGAATCCAATTATGACTTTGCCAGATTTTTCACCAACCTTGCCGCCAACGAAAGTTTCAAATTTACTGTCTCCGGAACCGCCGTGGAAGACGGCAAAAAATCCTCAATCGGCGCAATCGCATTCAAATACGAAAATAAAAAATGGAACCAAGTCAGAAATCTCGGCTGGAAAAAAGTTCTGCCTTATGGCAAAAATGCAGTCGTCAACTTTGAAATGCCTGCCAAAAATGTGAGTGCGGGAAGATATATGGTTATTTTTTACCGCACCGGCGGCAAGGTCGCTATTCAAGATATAACTTTTACTAAAAATCCTGCTTTCGACAAATAAGCAAATAGGAAATACCATGAAAAAAGCAAATTTTACTCTCATTGAATTACTTGTAGTAATTGCTATCATTGCAATTCTTGCCGGTATGCTGCTGCCCGCATTGAATAAAGCCCGGGAAAAAGCAAGAACCATATCTTGTGTAAATAATATGAAACAAATGGGCATGAGTACAGTTGAATATGCCATGGATTTTGACGAATACATTATCCCTGTGATATGGTATCCGAAAGGTTTGAGCGGCGGCGGATCAATGGCTATGCTATGGTATCATGCGGTACTCGGCAACTACGGTTATTCTTATGGAGCCGGTTCGTCAAAATTCCACCATTCCATTTTGCGCTGCCCGGCAGATACCGCTCCGAAAAAGCTGTCTGAAATAACCACATACGGAAATCTTTTCACGGAAAACCACAAAGACTGGCAAATAAGCTACGGCTGGGTAAAAACAGCAGGGTACGCCGAAGATATGGACACAACCAATCCTCTGATGAACAAAATGTTTAAAATGCACCAGTTGAAATATTCTCCTACAATGTCAATTTTGAGCGGCGACCGCCTTGCAACTTCCAATACTAATGTCACTATGCTTATGGAACTTGGTGAATACATTACTAATATTTCTCAATTTGCCAAACGGCATGGCGTATATGATAATATTCTGCTTGCTGACGGACACGTTGAAACCAAAAAAACCGCAAATTTGCGGGGCGAAAAATACAGAAGTGTAATGCAGAAATAATATATTTACGAAAGGTACCATATAATGCTTAAAATTAACAGATTTTTCATTTTAACAGTAATGCTTTTTACAGCTCTGACTCTTTGTGCCGCCGATAAAGAATTGAGACTCGGTGTTTATATTTATGACTACGCATTCAGAAGAACTGCGGAAAGCGACGGCGTAAAAATAACGGATTTTGTTGACCATCATTTTAAAATATTACAGCAAAACGGCGTCAATACCATACATTTGACCGTTTCTGACCCGAGCGGCAAACAGTTCAGAGAAATTTGGCTCCCAATGTTGAAAAAACACGGCATAAAAGCATATTTGCAGCTTGATTTTGCCTATTTTCTTCCCGGCAGAAATTGGACGGAAAAATACGAAAATATTCAAGCTGCCAAAGCAGGAAAATTCATAAACACTTTCAAAAATACTCCTGAAATTCTCGCTTTTTCGATTCGTGAAGAAGTGCCGCACAAAGATGTGAATGCCATGGCACGCTATTATCAGAAAATTATCGGACATGCTCAGGATTTTGCGATTTTTACTCTGCATAACAATTTGGGAGCTGCCAAGGACCAGCCCGTTCCCGACCCGGTGATTTACGGAACAGACCGCTATGCTTTCTGGTGGGAATACTCTGCCGGAGGCTATCTGGCAAGCCCTGATTTCTCACTTAACTGGACGAGAAATGAAGCGGCAAAATATTATCCCGAAGCCGCCAAACGCGGTGCGGATTTCTCTCTGGTCGTTACCTGCAACGGCTATCTGACAGGGGCAAGCGACCTCAAAAAAGCATGGGGCAGCCAGAATTTTGTAAAACGTATAGAAAAATATATCACTGCAAATAATTTCGGATGGCAGAAATCAACCATCGACAACAAAGATTTTTACTGGGCGTGGAAATATTACCGTCTGCCGCAAAATTGCCTGCGCGCTTTGATTTGGACCGGTATCCTTGAAGGGGCAAAAGAGGTTCTTTTTTATAGTTACACTCCCGTTGCTCAACGCGATATGTCAATGACTCCGGAGCAGTTGATGTTCCGTAATCTGGCTAACGGACAAAAACTTAAAGGCAATGCGGTATGGACAACTCTTGCCGGACGTGACGGAATAGAAAATCTTGAATTAAAAGAGTTCGCCGCAACGGCAAAAGAATTGAAGCCATACAGCAAACTTATCCCGCAAATGAGAAAAATCGAAGAGTCCGTCGTTGAAACAAATAACCGCAAAAAAATCTTCAACCGTTCATTTTCATTCCACGGTCTCAAAGGTAAAGCCTTTGTAATTCACAATGCAAACGTCGGCACATGGGGCGCAAACAACCGTTACTTTTTCAATGAAGACGACGATATAAAAATTGATAAAGAAGGTCATATAGCAAGCTATAAACCGCTCACTGCACCGATGAATGTTGAATTCAAACTGAAAAATCCTGCCGATGAAGTTTTTGATTTCAGAAGCGGCAAAAAAATCAATATCGTCAACGGCAAAGGATCTGTTGAAATAATCCCCGGAGGCGGAGTTATACTCTTTGCCGGTACCGCACAGGAATTTCAAAAAATCTTTTCAACAATAAAATAAAACGTTTTTCAATGTAATTTCAAATCAATACATCTATGAAACAAATAAGAACGATTCTTAACGGACCGTTGGGCGCAGGGCTGAAATTGTCCTGCGCTGAACGGCTGAAAAAAGTCGATTACAAATACATGACAGAACCCTTTCGTCTGCGCAATGAAGATGACGGCGCATGGCGCTGCGAATTCTGGGGCAAAGTCGTCCGTTCAGCTATTCTTACCAATTTTCACTTGCAGGATGCTGAACTTGACAAAATTATCCGGCAAACCGTACAGGATATAATGAAAACTCAAACTCCTGACGGCTGTATAAGTTCATATCCTGCTGAAAAACAACTTACATCCTGGGATATATGGGGCAGAAAATATGTTCTGCTGGCATTGCTGCGCTACTATGATATGGTCGAAAAAAGTGAAGATGTGAAAAAATGCTGTACAGCTATGGTTGACCATCTGATGACACAAATCGGTCCTGACCGTAAAAATATTACTGCATGCGGATATCACGGCGGGCTTGCCTCATCATCAATCCTCGGCGCAATTATCGGAGTTTACAGAATTTCAGGCGAAAAACGTTTCCTCGACTTTGCAGAATATATCATAAATACAGGGTGTTCTGACAAACATAATATTTTCGATGAAGTCAAAGCAGGAACCTTTCCGTGCAATCTCGGCAACGGCAAAGCGTATGAAATGACCAGTTGTTTTCAGGGCTTGGCGGAATTTTATCTGCTGCACCAGCATGAAGAATACCGGAAAATATGTGAAATGTATTTTGATTTGATATGTGAGCGTGAACTTTTTGTCACAGGAGCAGCCGGCGGCAGAGACAAATTCGGAGAGTTCTGGTTTGACGGCGCATTCAAACAGACTGCCAATATTGACTGCGGTCTGGGAGAAACCTGCGTCACGGTAACGTTTCTGCACTATTGCGCACGCATGGTACAAATCACCCGGAATGCCGCAATTTCCGATAAAATGGAACGCTCTCTTTACAACAGTATTCTGGGTATGATGGCACCTGACGGGTCGCATTGGGTGCATGTAAATCCGACCCCCTTGACCGGAGGCGGCTTCAAACAGCCCGCCGGAGACCAGATAGAATTGAATTTCAACAAACCATTTGACGGACATGACTGCTGCCGTGCGCAAGGTCCGGAAGGTTTGGGCTTGGCGGCAGATTTGGCGGTGACACAATTTGCAGACGGAATTGCTCTGAATTTTTTTGAACCTTTGACATCTGAAATATCTGACGGTACGAAAATCGTTGTTTCAGGCAATTATCCGCTCTCTCCGACTGCGGAAATAGCAATTTATGCCAGGGATAAATTTACCATTTATATCAGAGTTGCCGAATTCTGCAAGAGCATACAATTAAACGGCGAACCTCTTGATATTCAACACGGTTCATATTTGAAAATATCCCGTATCTGGCAAAGTTCCGACAAATTGGTTGTAAATTTTGACTTTACAGTAAAGGAAATAACTCCGCCTGATAATTCACCGTACACGGCATATTTGCGCGGACCGTTGCTTCTGGCGTCAGACTCAAAGAGAACTCCGGATAATCCTC
The DNA here is from genome assembly GCA_017505415.1 of Lentisphaeria bacterium. Taxonomy (GTDB): domain Bacteria; phylum Verrucomicrobiota; class Lentisphaeria; order Victivallales; family Victivallaceae; genus RGIG5270. The sequence continues at coordinate 7,575 of JAFVPG010000036.1, forward strand.
TCTTGACTGTAAATCACAAAGGTCTGCATCTGGTGGATTACATTTCTGCCGGAAAAGAGATGAACTGTTCAAACACTCTGACTGTTTGGCACAAAAAATAAACGTCAGCCCTCGCTTCCCGCCCACAAACATGATTTATAATTGGCTTTGTACTGAACATTGACTGAATAATTTGAGAAAATTTGAGTGGTTTGGGGGACAGTGAATTGCAATAGCAATGAGCGTGGCGTTTCATCGCCTTTTATTTGCTATCGCCTTGGAAAAATCTCAAAGTATATTTTTGCTTTCGGATATGCTAATGCTGCAGCATATAAAAAGAGAGCTTGCTCTCCCCAAATTATGGCGAAGTCCGGCGAAAGATTTGTTTCGTCATTCCGGCATATCAGCAATGCAAAAATGGAGGGATTCAACAACAAGATCAGATGGCTGATCAAACAGGCTTATGGCTTCAGAGATCGTGAGTACTTCAAATTGAAAATCTATCAGTTACCGGAAATTTCAAGCAAGAAATCATTATGAACTTCTGTCGCAAACCGTCGATGAGGCAAAAAAAATGGTACATGGGATTTGACAGCCTTCGGCTGCCAATCGCTTCGCTCCTGAACCCCTTGCACGGGGTTGCATGTTAACACATGCAAAATGCTCTCGCATTTTTCAAATCCCTTTAGGGTGTAATTTTTTTTACCTTTAAAAAAAATGGCATGGTAGGATTTGCCTTCACTCCGTTTCAGGCTATCCCACCATTTTTTACCCTGATTTCAGGGTAAAAAAATAATCTATACGGATTTGCCTTCACTTCGTTCAGGCTATCCTTATAGATTTTTTGCAAAAAAAATGGTACATGGGATTTGACAGCCTTTGGCTGCCAATCGCTTCGCTCCTGAACCCCTTTCACGGGGTCGCATGTTTCACATGCAAAAAACGCTTCGCATTTTTTTTCAAATCCTTTGGTGTCCCATTTTTTTGCAAAAAAAATGGTACACCCAAAGGGATTTGAACCCCTAACCTTCTGGTCCGTAGCCAGACGCTCTATCCAATTGAGCTATGGGTGCACTTCTTTGTGCGTCATTGCTGACAACTCATATAAAATACACCGTTTTAGAAAAAAATCAAATTTTTTTTTGATTTTATTTAAAAAATCCTTACTTATTTCTCCAATTCCTGTTGGAGTATATTGCGTATCAGCTTGACAAACTGCATTTCATACTTCACTCCGTTTTCCGTAAATCGCACTTCCGGCTC
>JAFVPG010000319.1 GCA_017505415.1 Lentisphaeria bacterium
AATATCTCCATTATAAAATATACTGCCTTCGGCTCCCATAGTCAGAATAATTGCTTGCAAATTAAAGCGATTTTTGAGAATTGCAAGAATATTTTTTTTATCTCCGGTTATTTCTAACATTTCTGCGATAACAGTAAGTTCTTCATTATTTATTTTCAAAATATCAGCAATTTCAAGGGATTTACAAATTATATTTTCATTATAAAAATCCTGCCGCAAATTTATATCAAATATTTTAAGGCAATCATCAGGAAGATTTTCAATGATCTTAAATATATTTTTTCTTGAATATTCATGTCGCTGGGCTAATGTGCCGAAAATAATCGCAGAAACATTTGATAATTTCTGTATAAGTGAAGGAGAAATATCTATAATATCCCATGCTGCAGGATATTTGATTTCATATTGCGGAATGCCGTCTGTTACTGTAACATCAACAATTCCTGTTTTAAAGTCATTGCGACATATAAAATCAGATGGAATATTCTGCGAATGCAGAAAAGAAAGCAATTCATCCCCCGCAGCATCATTGCCTACAGCACTAACAATATACGCCGGAGTCCCGAGTTTATTAAGATGATAAACTACATTTGCTGGAGCTCCCCCGCAACGTTTCCCGTCAGGAAGCATATCCCATAAAACTTCTCCGATACCTAAAACACAAAGTTTTTTATTCATTTTTTTCCTTTTCATATTTTTCTATCAGACCTTATAATTGTTGTTTCGGGTATAAAGTGTTTTTAAAAAATTATTTCATATATTTCTCCGGGATGCATGATTTTTGAGCGAACCATCGGATATTTTACTGCCATATAGTCCATAAAAAGTTCAGGATTTTCCAAATTACCATGAAACATATCATAATGAGCAGGAATGACCATTGACGTTCCGCACCAACCGGCAAGATCTGCCGCTTCCTGATAAGTCATATTGCCGATACAATTATTTTTTAATCGTACCGCATCTCTTCCATTTATAGGCAATAACATAATATCAGGAATAGACTTTTTAAGTTTGCTTAGTAAGCCTTCATAAACACAGCAATCTCCGCTATGATAAATAGAAACTCCGTTTACTGATACAATATATCCCAAATAAGGATAAAGCCCCTCTGCAGTTTGATCCAACATCTCATGTGCTGCCGCAATTGCTTTAATTTGAATATTGCCGACAGATACAGTCTCTTCATCATTCATGCCAATCATTCGTTCAGATGATATCTCTGAGATGCTGTTTTTTACAGCTTCAGGAACTATGAATACAGCATTCGGAGATGCTTGCGCCATAGCTTTTAATGCCTGACGGTCAATATGATCTCCGTGGTCATGACTACAACAGATCACATCAATATTGCAGAAATCATCAGGAGATATTAACGATGCAATTAAGCGATTGTTATCAGCTGTAAGATAAGGATCAAAAGCAATAATAATACCATCTGCCTTGACTAAAAAGCTGTGCTGTCCCAAACGGCATATGGCAATACTTCTGAAAACTGGAGATATTGATAAAAGTTTTTGAATTATTGGATTCATTGCATTAATTTTCCTCCGTCAACAATTAAATTTTGTCCGGTAATGGCTCGTGCAGACTGAGAAAGCAAAAAATTTATTGCAGGAACTACATCTTCTTCATGTAACAGAAACGGCAGAGCCTGATCTCTTAATAAATCTGCTTTATCCTGTTCTGTTACATATTCAGTTAATTGTTTATCCGTCATAATCCAGCCTGGAGAAACCATATTAACTCTGATTTGTTCACGTCCCAATTCTCTGGCAAGTGCACGGGTAAAGCCGATTAAACCAGATTTTGCACTTGAATATAGCGTAAATGGAGCCAATCCCAACATCCAGTTTGTTGTTCCTAAATTGACAATGGCCTTCCCTTGTCCTGCACGCAGTCCGGGCAAAGCCGCTTTGGAAACAAGAAATGCAGAGCGCAGATTAACTGAAATAAATTTTTCAAATTCAACTTCATCTGCATCATCAAAGTCAACTCTTCCGTCAAAGGCAACATTATTTATAAGATAATCTATTTTACCGAAAGTATCAATGATATTACCGATCCATGATTTGATCTGATCAGGACAGCTTAAATCACATATTGCACTGTGAATTATTCCGTCACAGGCAGCACTAAGATTATTTACGTCTCCGTTTCTTGAACAGAAACATACCGTACAACCTTTTGCCGCCAGTTCTTTTACAATTGCGCTGCCAATACCAGAACTGCCGCCGGTCACAACAGCAATTTTATTAAAAAACTCATTTGTCATATAAATTATCTCACGGATTTATTATTACTTTATTGCGTTCGGGGGTGCCCATGATTTCTATTGCCTGTTCAATATCAGAGAGGGAGAACCGATGTGATATGATTTTTTCAGGATTGACAAGATTGCGCTCCATCAGGCTTATAGCCTGCTGCATTGCCAACGGAGTTGTACCGAAACTGGCATCCATTCGTCCTTCCAGAAAATGAGTGTGTCCGCCGTCAAGTTCAAATTTCTCATGAGTAGTAATACCAAATACATTCCAGCGAGTTCCTCTGCGGCGCAATTCAGTCATTAATTTTACTGCCCCTATCGGACCTGCCGCTTCAATTATCAGATCAGGACCGTTCGGCAAAATATCATAAATTTGTTCTTTTACATTTTCGCTTAATGCGTCAATTACATGAGTTGCACCTCCAATAATTCGGGCATTATTTCTGGCAAATGGACTTGCGTCAACAGCAATGAGTCTGCCTGCCCCTGCTGCTTTTGCGACCATCATGCAAAGCAAGCCGATTCCGCCAGTCCCGATGACAACAACATCTTCTCCTACTTGAAGACTACTTTTTTGAATAACACCTTTCCATGCACCGGAGAGCGGTTCAGTTAATGCCGCTGCATCAAAAGAAATATTTTCCGGTTTAAGAAAAATACATTCTTCTCCAGTGATCATATATTCGGCAAAAGCTCCGGGGCGTACATCATCAGGTCCATCACCGCCAGTGGTATAAGCATGGTCGCAATAATGTGTATTACCTAAACGGCAATTAGTACATACTCCGCAATATCCTGACGGCTGGCAGATCACTGCATCACCTTCTTTAAAATGTTTAACGCCCGAACCTACAGCAGCAATAATTCCGGAAGGTTCATGCCCTGCAATTAAAGGGAATGTGACATTTGTGCGGATGCCTTTGATTGCTTTATAGTCTGTGGCACAGAATCCGCAGGAAACGATTTTTACCAGCACTTCTCCCGGACCGGGAATCGGAGTCGGAACCTCCTCAAGTACAAGATTATTAAAATCTTTTAATACAGC
>JAFVPG010000320.1 GCA_017505415.1 Lentisphaeria bacterium
AAAAAGTCAAGCAAAAAATTATAAAAATTCATAATATTTTTATATGTTTTATTAAGTTTTTAATTAATTACCATCCAAATAAATGCTCTCTTGTCAACTTTAATAAAAAAATCGGGCATATCAGTTTTTCTGATATACCCGACAAAACATTATAATACCAATATTTCAACCGGCAAAACTATATAAAATCACCCTTTGATAATGATTTTACGGAAATTTTTCTTACCGGCTTTGAGAATAAATTCACCGGCAGAAAAATCAGCAGCTTTCAATGTTGCAGAAACATCTGTAACTTTCACATCATCAACAGATACCGCCCCGCCCTGCACCAGACGTCGTCCGTCACTGGTGGATTTGACAAGTCCTGCCTCCTGAAGAAGTTTACAGATCCAGAGACCGTCTCCGCCGAAAAGTTCAGCAGATATTTCAACAGACGGAACAGCGCTGTCCTTAGCTTTGCTGATGTCAATTCCGGCGATAGCTGAAGTGGTATGAACTTTATTTTCAGGATCGGCAAAACCGAATTTTGAACCGGCTGCCAAGTATGCTTCTGCGGCTTTTTCACTGCCATGAGCAAGTTTAGTCGCTTCATAAGCAAGAATTTCTTTGGCTCGATTGATATTTTCACAAGCGGCGAGAGCAATACATTCCTCAACAGGAAGTTCAATCGCAAATTTTTTCAGCAGATCGCCGAGCATGGCATCATCACAGTTGCGCCAGAACTGATAATAATCAAAAACACTTGTGCGGTCAACATCCAGCCAGACACTTGTTCCGCCGGCAGATTTACCGAATTTCTGACCGGTTGCCGGATTGAGCAGCAGCGGAATAGTCAGCACATGAACCTCTTTTTCCTCATCATACATACGGCGGATAAGTTCAGTACCGGCGACCATATTTCCCCACTGGTCCTGACCACCGATTTCCAGAGTGCAGTTAAACTCTTTGTTAAGGTGATAGAAATCATATCCCTGCAAAAGTGAATAGCTGAATTCAAGGAAAGAAAGTCCATTTTCGAGTCGGCTTTCCACTGACTTCTGCGCTAACATGCGGTTGACAGAAAAACGACTGCCGATGTCACGCAAAAAATCCAGAAGTTTGATATTGCCGAACCAGTCATAATTATTCACAAAATTGGCTTCCCCGTTTTCAAGGGTGATAAAACGGGAAAGTTGAGAACGCAGACATTCAACATTATGTGCGACTTCCTCCATAGTTATCATATTACGCGCAGTTGAACGTCCGGAAGGATCTCCGATTGCTCCGGTGGCACCGCCGATAAGAACAGTCGGGACATGACCGGCTTTCTGAAGCATTCTCATTGCCATCACCGGCAGCAGATGTCCGACATCCAAACTTGAGCCGGTGGGATCAAATCCGCAATAAAAAACGACCTTTTCACTGTTCAGTTTCTTTTCGATTGCTTTTTCATCGGTCATCTGATAAAGAAAACCGCGATCCCGTAATTCCTGAAAAATGTTGTTCATTTTTTTCCTCTTATATTATTAATGTTGTTCAAAACTTCAAAAAAAAAGATGTCCGGCAGGACATCTCATAATTCTTTTTACAAAAAAACGACCGTCTCTGCACTAAAATGTAGTGTAAAGATAATATCGGTAATAGTTTTGTGCGTTGAAATTTTTCATAATGAAGATATTATAGCAAAAATTGTGAAAATTTCAAATATTTGTTTTGATTTTTTAAAAAATATGATATATTGACAATGTTTCATCCGATTTTTTCAAAAAAATCGGGCAATTTTGAAAACAATCTTATAATCAATACTTTACAAATATAAGGAGATTTTATCATGGCTGAAGTAATGACAATGGATGAATTTCAATCCGCAATCGCTGACGGTGTAACTCTCGTCGATTTCTGGGCAACATGGTGCGGTCCGTGCAAAATGATGCTGCCGATCATGGAAGAATTGAAAGCAGAACTTGAAGGTTCCGCAAAAGTCCTCAAATTTGACGTTGACGAAAATCAGGAAATATCCAGTGCCTACGGTGTTCGTACATTGCCGGCATTTTTCGTCTTCAAAGACGGCGACGTTGTCGCTCAATTCTCCGGTCCACAATCCAAAGAAACCCTCGCCGATGCAGTCAGAAACGCATAAGGATCTGAAAAATGTTTGAATTAGAAATATCTCGTGAATTTTCTGCCGCACACCAGCTGCGCGGTTACAACGGTGACTGCTCAAAACTTCATGGGCACAACTACCGCATCGGTGCAATACTGCGCGCCAAACAGCTTGATGAAATCGGTATAGCAGTGGATTTCAAAAAACTCAAAGCCGCCCTGGATGAAATAATACTTGAATTCGATCATACAAATCTTTCAGAAAATCCCCTCTTTGCTGATGTTAACCCCACCAGCGAAATGATTGCCATGGTAATTTACAAAAAACTCAAGGCAAAAATCAATGACGAAAATGTATCTCTTTACGGAATAAAAGTTTACGAATCTTGCAGCAGTTCAGCAATGTACTACGAGGATTGATTTTCTGATGAATGACAACAATTCCGCCTTAAGTTCGGCAATACGCATTGCCGAACTTTTTTCAAGTATCCAGGGAGAATCAACTTACGCCGGGCGTCCATGCTTTTTTGTACGCCTGAGCGGTTGTCCATACCGTTGTTCATATTGCGACACACTTTTTGCGCAGGATTTTGCATACGGCAGAGAATATTCCATTGCGGAAATCATAGCAAAAGTAAAAAAATCCAATCTTCCGCTGGTGGAAATAACCGGTGGAGAACCTCTGGCGCAGAAAAATGTTCTGCTGCTTTTTGATGCTTTAATTGCAGAAGGATTGGAAGTCATGCTTGAAACCAACGGCGGATTTGACATCAGCGTAATCCCCCCCGCAGTAAAACGTATTCTCGACTGTAAACTTCCATCCAGCAAAATGGCAGACAGAAATCTTTATACCAATTATCAATATCTGACTCCGCATGATGAAGTAAAATTTGTCGTCGGCAGCCGCGAAGATTACGAGTTTGCACTCAATATCACACAACAGTATGATCTGCCGTCAAAAACAAAAAACCTGCTCATAAGTCCGGTATGGGGAACTGTCGCTTTTGAAAATATAGTTGAATGGATACTCGCGGATAATGCACCCTTCCGCTTTCAACTGCAAATGCATAAAATAATCTGGGGCGCAAACAAACAGGGAGTTTGATTTATGACCAAGAAAAAAGCAATAATTCTGTTAAGCGGCGGTCTTGATTCCGCCACCTGTCTTGCCATTGCCAAAGATATGGGGTTTGAATGTTACGCCTTGAGCTTCAGCTACGGTCAGCGTCACACTGTCGAACTCGACCACGCCGTCGCCATTGCCAAAGCAAACAATGTTGCCGCCCATTCAATCATTGATATAAATCTCAACCTCTGGGGCGGTTCAGCATTGACCGATTCTTCTATTGAAGTTCCGAATGCTGAAGATTCCAAAGGCATTCCGATAACTTATGTCCCTGCCCGCAATCTGATATTTTTGTCCTTTGCCGCAGCTTATGCTGAAGCCATCGGCAGCTGTGACATCTTTATCGGCGTAAACAGTGTTGATTACTCCGGCTATCCCGACTGCCGCAAAGAATTTATAGATTCTTTCACACAAACCGCAAATCTTGCCACCAGAGCCGCAGACGAAAGCTGGAAATACACTATCCATACTCCGCTTCAGTCTCTGAGCAAAAAAGATATTATTCTGAAAGGTATCTCACTCGGTGTAGATTACAGCCTGACCACCAGCTGCTACAATCCAAATGCAGAAGGACACTCATGCGGTAAATGCGCCAGCTGCGCCATCCGGAAAGCCGGCTTCGCCGCAGCAAATATCCCCGACCCGACGAAGTATTATTAAAAATTTAAGGGGAGCGGAAAAACTTTTTTCTTGCTTAAAAGAAAAAAGATTTTTCCGCTCCCCTTAAACCCCTCACCTTTTCAAAAAAGAAAAGAGTACTTTTTTATAGATTATGCAAGCTCTGTCGTGTTTGGCAGGGCTTTTTTCGTTTGTTAAGTTGCCAACAGGGCAGGCAAATGCGCCAGCAGAATAGAAAGGCGGGTGGAACGCCCAAAAAAGAAAAGGGTACTTTTTTATAGATTATGCAAGCTCTATCGTGTTTGGCAGGGCTTTTTTTGTTTGCTAAGTTGCCAACAGGGCAGGCAAATGCGCCAGCAGTATAAAAAGGCGGGTGGAACGCCCAAAAAAGAAAAGGGTACTTTTTGATAGATTATGCAAGTTCTGTCGTGTTTGGCGCGGCTTTTTTTGTTTGTTAAGTTGCCAACAGGGCAGGCAAATGCGCCAGCAGAATAGAAAGGCGGGTGGAACGCCCAAAAAAAGAAAAAAATACTTTATTAATTATGCCATAACAAAACGTCTGCCGGTATTTTTCTCCAATAAAAATCTGATTGCCCATACAAGAGCATCCATACGGTCTGGACTTTTATTGGATGTTGCCGGATTATAAGAACACATTTCATCTTCCAACTCTGCAAAGCGTCCAGTGTGGTGAACTTTCAACTGTTCATAAAGAGCAGCCACGAGTTCTGCTCTGCGTATTTTTGAATCAAATGCACGGACAGATTTTACCGGGATATAAGGGTCAAAAGTATGTAATAAATTTTCTATAAGTTCCCCTCCGTTATTGACTTCCGCAATAACCGCAGATGCCTGAAATTTATGAAATATTTCAACAATTTTTCTGCACCATTCAACCGGTTTGCCCTGCATGGAAAAATCTCCTGTAACATAAAAATGTCCGTCATCTCCAAGACTGCAAACCACAATTCCTGTATAATCTGAAGAATTATTGCTGCTGACAGCCGGATCTACACCAATAACAGTACAAACAGATTTGACCGACATTCGCAGCAAACGGGTGCGGTCGATAAGGGAACTTTTCCATAATGCGCCCTCAACCTCTTCCACCCATTCCCCGAACATGAAACGTTTTCTCTGCCGTTCCGATAAATTCATCAATGTCTGCTCAATATAATTGGCAGGCAGATTGACACGGTTGCCGTCCGGATTCATCAACATTGCCTCATACAACTCCGGAAAACATACTGCCTCATGCGTCAAAGGATCACAATGATTGATAAAAAGCTGATATGTCCAGTGCGATCTGCCGCATGGGTTACAGTCAAAATATGCTTTATTCTGTAAATTCGTTTTCTGTGCCAGACGGGTCAATGCTGTATTTACCGCCTCATATTGCAATTCTGAACATTCATTGAAATATATTGTTGCAAATTCACGTCCGAGAATGCGGTCACTTCTATCCCCATTGTCCAAGCCGCCGAACCATATTTCCGAACCGTTCATGAAACGCACAAAACCTTCCGTCGTATCTTCCCTGAAAACGATTTTCGGAAATGCCAATTTCATAACTTTATCAAAAGTATCCATTCGGACACTGCGTATCACTGAATTTCCACGATAACGCAAAATTATATGTCTGCTTCCCGCTTCCTTCAACGCACGCACAATCAATGCATATACCAGAATGAAAGTCTTGCCGCTCCTCGACCCGCCATATAACAAAATATTCGGCACTCCGCTGCCAAGCAGCCGCAATGCTTTTGCCTGATCATCAGTTTTTTTCCACATATATCCTCCTGTACAGTCAATCTTTTTTTCTATACAGATTATATGTGTGTCAACTCTGACAGAATCAATATTTTGATTTTAAGGTCTTATTACGGTCTGATTTATTTTAACGGAGTTTCAATGTAGCCAATGCAATTAATGCACAAAGCCCGGAAATGATCCAGAACCGTACAACGATCTGCGTTTCGGTCCAATTCTTTTTTTCAAAATGATGATGTATCGGAGTGCAGAGAAAAATACGTTTGTTAAATGTCTTGAATGTGAATACCTGTATCATAACTGATGCCGCTTCAATAACAAAAATTCCGCCGGCAATCAGCAGCAGCAATTCCTGACGCAAAACCACAGCAAAAGTTCCAAGCGCACCGCCAAGCGGCAGACTTCCCGTATCCCCCATAAACATTGAAGCCGGTTTGCAGTTATGCCAGAGAAATCCGATACAGCCGCCGATGACCGCCATCCCGAAAACCATTGCCTCGCCAACTCCCTGAATAGAAGCAATATTCAAATATTCTGCAAAAAATTTATGCCCCATCATATAGGCTATTGCAGAATATGTCAACATACAGAAAATCATACAGCCGGAAGCCAGTCCATCCTTACCGTCAGTCAAATTCACCGCATTGGTAGCCCCGACAATTGTAAGTATGGCGAGCGGAATAGACCAGATATACCCCTGAAGCAGAGGTTCTTTCATAAACGGAACATTGACATCAAGCATAAGTTTCTTGCATTCAGGCATATAGATAAGAGAAAAAACAGTTGCTCCTGCAATAAGTGTCTGAATTACAAGTTTTGTATTTTTTGAAATGCCGTCACGCTGTTTTAGAAATACTTTTTTGTAATCATCATAAAAACCGAGCAGCATGAATTCCGCAGTGGAAATAATGAATATCCATGAAAGCATTCCACTCAAATTCATCCACAAAAGCGCAGAAATAATTATTCCTCCTATCAAAAGCAAACCGCCCATACAGGGAGTTTTTTCTTTTTCTTTGCTTATCATTTCCGGGGGCAATACCCCTTCATAACGGTTAGCCGCCTGCATATTCATCTCTTTAAGTTTGCGTGCAGTCCAGCCGCCGAGCAAGGCAACGATCAAAAATGCGGTAAAGGCAGCTCCGCCAGCCCGAAAAGTAATATATTCAAACAGACGGAACGGTCCCCAGATATGTCTTAAACTTTCAAGGAAATACAACATTTGACATCACTCCTGAACTTCATATTTTTCAGCCAATTTTTTAAGCGCATTGATCTGCTTGTCGCTCAACTGCTTTTTGGCAGCAAACTGTTTTTCAACGGAATGGAAAAACTTCTCATCATCAAAAGCGAAACGGCCTTTTTTAACCGGAGGTTCCCAAGTTGTTATCTGTGCCATTTTTTGCAGCAAATCAGCGACTTCAGTATTGACTTCAACATTTGATACAGCTTCAGCAGGAGTTGCTTCAGACATTACAGCGGCATCGCTCCCGGTATATTTATCATAAAGTTTCTTAAGAGCATTAAGCTGCTTGTCGCTCAACTGTTTACCATCCTCAAACTGTTGTGCAACAGAAAGGAAAAACTTCTTTTCATCAAAAGCGAAGCGGCCTTTTTTGACCGGTTCTGCCCATGTTGTAACTTTAGACAAAACATCAATAATGTCTTCAGTTTTTACTGTATTCTCATCAACTTTATCAGGAACAACTGTTTCCTCCAGCCCCATAACAGCGAGTATCTCTGACGGATTTTCCAACTGTTTCTGATATTTTAACAACATACGTTTCAGTACGGAGAGCTGTTTTTCAGAGAGAGTTTTTCCTGCTGCGATCTGAGTTTCAAGTGATTTGAAAAACTTCTTTTCATCAAAAGCCCTGCCTGAGCGGCCGGTGACCGGTTCATCCCATTTAACATTTTTCAATGCGGCAAAAACAGTATTGTATTTATCAGCACTGCCATCGGATTCAGAATGAGCTTTCTGCGCCTGTTTTTCATTAAAATCCTGCATTGCCTCATCCAAATCCGGACGAACTTCAGCAGGAACATCAGCAAGATTTATCTGATCGGCATATTTTGCCATCATAGCGAGCAGAGCCTGATACTGTTTGGCTGAAATCTTGCCGTCTTTCTTCATCTTTTCCTGAATGGAATTTACAAATTTGCTGTCATCATAAATACGTCTGCCAATCTTCTGCGGTTCAACAAATCTGACATTATCAAAAAGTCCGAGAACTTTACGGGCAATATCAGACTCCGGAGCATCATGATGTTTTGCATGATCCATCCAGGTCAAAAAGTTGGTATAAAAATCATTGAGCATACCGGTCCATTCAAGTTTCCCGCTTTCAATATCATCAAGCTCATTTTCCATTTTTGCAGTAAAACCGACGTCAAAAAGTTCAGGAAGCTGACCGACCAGAAAATCATTGACCTGAAATCCTGATTCAGTTGGAATAAGTTTTCCTTTGTCTTTGGCGACATAATTGCGCTGGAGAATCGTTTTGATGATCGAAGCATAAGTGGAAGGACGTCCAATGCCGTTTTCCTCAAGTTCCTTGATAAGGCTTGCTTCTGAGAAATGCGGTGCGGGCTCGGTAAATTTCTGCTCTTTTTCAACATTGCTTACAGAAAGTTTTTCACCGGCATTAAGGCTGTTCAGCATATCAGCGACTGCAATATTATTTTCAATATTTTCTTCTGCTTTTGCATCAGTATAAATCAAACTGAATCCCGGCTCTTTCGGCACGCTTACGCTGGTTCTGAAAGTATATTTGTCATTGCCTCTGCCGATAATTTTCACATCAAGTCTGGTCTGGTTGTAAACAGCGGGGGTCATCTGACTTGCCACAAAACGCCGCCAGATAAGTGTATAAAGTTTGTAAAGGCTGTCATCCAGAAACGGGCGCAGTTTTTCCGGAGTGTTATTAACATCAGTCGGACGGATGGCTTCATGAGCTTCCTGTGCTTCACTTTTATTTTTATAAAAATTGAATTTCGCAGGAGCAAATTTTTCACCGTAATGTTTTTTGATAAAACTGCTGCATGCGATCTGAGCCTCCCGGGCAATAGTTACTGAGTCCGTACGCATGTAAGTAATCAAACCGGCAACCCCGGTATCACCGATGTCAATACCCTCATAAAGAGCCTGTGCATACTTCATAGTATTGCTGGGAGACATGTGCAGAAAACTGCTTGCAGACTGCTGCAATGTACTGGTAGTGAATGGCGGAGGAGCAAAACGACGTTTCTCACTGCGTTCAACACTTTCCACCTCACAATCTGAACCGTTCAATATATCATCAAGAAGTTTATTTGCATCTGTTTCATTGGAGATTTTAAAATTTTCTTCATTGATCTTGAACAATCTGCAAACAATCTTTTCTCCGTTCTTTGCCTCAAATTCAAGTGAAAACAGCCAATATTCTACAGGAACAAAATTACGGATCTCACGTTCACGTTCAACAATCAGGCGTAAAGCCACACTCTGCACACGTCCGGCACTCATGCCTCGCTGGAGTTTCTGCCACAGCAGAGGACTCACTTTGTAGCCCACAATACGGTCAAGGATACGGCGCGCCTGCTGTGAATTGACCAGATTCATATCAATAACGCCTTTATTCTGCATAGCGTTTTTGATAGCACTTGCAGTAATTTCGTGAAAAGTTACACGGTGAAACGGCTTCGGATTGCGTTTCTGTTCAAGAACCTGCTGCAAATGCCATGCAATAGCTTCTCCCTCCCGGTCGGGGTCGGGAGCAAGATATATTTCATCGGCATTTTTTGCCATATTTTTAAGTTCTTTGACGATTGACCTGCCTTTGGGAGTATCGACATAAATAGGAGTAAAATTATTTTCAATATCAACCCCGATCTCTCTTTCAGGCAAATCACGCACATGCCCCATGGAGGCAACGATCTGGTAACTGGAATCCAGAATTTTGCTGATAGTTTTAGCTTTTGTAGGAGACTCAACGATCACTAATTTTGACATAAATATATAAATCCTTGTTTTTTAACCGGAATAAGGTTATGGTTTTACTATTACATATATTATATTTATAATAGCAACATAAAACGATTTGTCAAGCAGCAAAATGAAAATATTTGAATAATACTCCCGGAAAGTAATGAGAAATATCAGTATATTCCTTCTGCAAGTCAGTCAACACACTTGCTGCATTGAGCTGAAACAATATTTTTCACTTACTGTTTTTCCGGAAACAGCGATTGATATGATATTCATTAAGCGGTTTGGTACAATAACTTACAATAATCAAAACTATTGCAGACACCGGCAATGCATATATCATCGTATCGACAAAAGGCCACGGAAATTCAGAAATCAATTCAGTTTTTCCAAATATTGCCTGACAAATACCAAGTGGACCGGATTCTGAACGATGCAGAAAAACAAGTCCGAAAATACTGATGATCACTCCGCTTGCAATACTTGCCCATACTCCGGCTGTCGTAGCTCTTTTCCAATATATTGCAGCAAAATATGCAGGCATGAATGACGCAGCACATACACCGAAAAATATCGCAGTTCCACGTGCGACAATACCTGCCGGAAGATAAAATGCAAGGACAATGCTCAAAAAAATACCGATGACTATTCCTGTACGGCTTACACTCAAATTATCTTTGTCTTTGCGCCACAGATTGCAGTACAAATCATGACCGAGCGCACTGCCGGTGACATGAAACAGAGAACTCAATGTTGACATTGCTGCCGAAAGCAGAGTCAATGTAAAAATATAAACAAAAAATTTAGGCATTGCCTGATTTATAAATAACGGAATTATCAAATCCGCATTCCCTCTGGCTGCGGCAATGGCAATCTGTGAATTTGTGCGCCAGAAATAAACATTTGATAAAGCCCCGACCACATAAGCTGTCCCCGCCGTGAAAAGAATAAAAACTGCTCCTACACAAATCGCACGGTTAAGCTCCCGGGTACTTTTGACTGTCATGAAACGCACTGCCAGCTGAGGCTGTGCCAAAGCTCCGATGCCGACACCAAGCATCAGACTTGATACCAGTGTCCACCACCATTGAGAATTGAATGCAGGCATACTCGTCCAGCCTGCATGTCCGGCACTTTTCAAATTTTCAGGAACAAGATGCGCCATATCAGTCAATGTCTGATGCGCCTCAACCACTCCGCCAAGTTTAACATAAGTTGCAATCAACAGAAAAATCATACCGCAAAGCATAATTGTTCCCATAAATGAATCCACATACATCACACCTTTCAAACCGCCGAAAGTAACATACAGAGCAACCACAACCGCAAAAATAATCAATGCCCATTTGTAATCTATCTGCATGACTTCCTCCAGAAATCTCGCTCC